>JAAZJW010000151.1 GCA_012800145.1 Clostridiales bacterium
AGGGGAGCCCTCAGACTGCCAAGAAGTTTTGCAATGAGTTCCTCTCTCGAAGGTATCAAAGCAAATTCCTTGAGTTTTTCTTCATCGTAGAATGTGCCCTCCACAAATCCTACTTTTAACTCCAGATTTTTATGGGTTCTCGCAAATTCGTTGGCTACCTTGGCCGCAGCTACCGGATCCTCATAGCTGAATAAAATTGCATTGGGACCTACTAACTCCTCTACAAGTTCATCCATTCCTGCATTTTTAGCAGCCATCCTCATCAAGGTATTCTTGTAAACTTTGTATTCAAGATCCTGTTCTCTGCATCGTCTCCTAAGCTCCGTAACTTCCCCTACCTTTAAACCTCTATAGTCTACTAAAACAGTTGCTACAGACCTTTGGAATTTGTCGGTAATTTCAGCTACTATTTCTTTCTTTACATCGATTGCACTTGTCACTAGGGAAAACACCTCCTTTTTGGGACACATGGGGACGGCAGGCTGTGTGAAAAATGTCATTCTAGATTTCAGCTTTATGTCATTCTGAGACTGGCAGTATTTGCAGTCGAACATTGCAAATTTGTACACTTCCTTTGGTCGTGCTAGTCCAAAGCTATGCAATTCTATTTTTTGCCTCTGAGCGAAAAATAAAGAATTGTAAGCTTTGGGAAATTTGATGTTCATTGCCTTTTTGTCCAACTAACTCTGTGAGTTGTTGACAAAACGGACAGCCGGCTGCGTTTGACCTACCATTAATTTGTTTTACAAATTTGGTTAGGTCATAAAACGGTACTTACGAAGAATCTCAAGTATCAAGGATTTTTCATTACATTCATAATGACACTAACCGGGACTTTTTCAGTGGTTTCGAAATGTTCCCTTATCATATACATGTCACATAAAGGGTAGGGGTGGATGACCCTGTCTACCTGAGGGCGGTCGGATTGTCTATCTCTAAAAAAACATATTTTACTAAAGGCAATGAACAGAAGAAGTAGGTCTATACTGCTCGCAAGAAATAAACTGCCATCGGCTGGAAGCAGTTTTCGGGAAAAGGTAGACTGAAATGCATCTGGGAGCTATAGCTTGAAATATCAGTAGAGCTAATCGGGTGGTTCCGTTAACAACCTAGAGTGGGATGCTGTTAAAGATCCAACCAGAGTGGAACCGTGGAATAACGCCGCCTCTGAAATTTTCAGGGGCGGTTTTTTGTTATACAGGTTTAAGTATACGTAGTGTTTATAGAGGGTGGACAGAGTCGTCCACCCCTACAAAAACATCTGCAGGGGCAGCAGACTGTGTGAAAAATGCCATCCTAGATTTCAGCTTTATGTCATTCTGAGACTGGCAGTATTAACGGTACTTACGAAGAATCCGATGAAGTCGTCCTGAGACGGACAGTATAAACGGTGCTCACGAAGGATCTCATCCTTTAGGGATCCTTCGCGGGCGGGTTTATTCTGTACGTCTCAGAATGACAAAAAGCGGGGAAAGTGCCTTTTCACACAGTCTGGCAGACCCGCGTGTCTACCCTTGGGATGGCAAGGGCGAACACATGGGTTCGCCCCACACATTATCAATATAGGATTATATACCTAGAAAGGAATGTCTATAAATGTTTAAATTTATTGAAACTATAAAAGAAGACATAAATGCGGTTTCTGAAAGAGACCCGGCAGCCAGGAGTCTTATGGAGGTATTATTGTGCTATCCCGGTCTCCATGCTGTCATTATTCATCGCATGTCCCATGGCCTGTACAAAAAAGGCTTTATAGTTCTTCCCAGAGTTATTTCCAATATATCAAAATTCCTTACGGGAATAGAAATACACCCCGGGGAAAAAATCGGCAGGAGGC
>JAAZJW010000152.1 GCA_012800145.1 Clostridiales bacterium
ATTTATATGCCGGATTTTAAATATAATGTACCGGAACGGGGAGAACGATATTCCAAAGTAATAGATTATCCGGAAAAAGCAAGGCTTGCCCTAAAAGAAATGGATCAGCAAGTAAACGGTTTGAAAGTCGACGGGAAAGGGGTAGCCTACAAGGGTCTGCTAATCCGGCATCTGGTACTGCCCGGTGGACTGGAGGACACCAAAGAGGTTTTGAAATTTATAAAAGAGGAATTATCCCCTGATTGTTTGGTAAATTTGATGAATCAATACCGTCCCTGCCACAAAGCTTTTGAATATAAGGAGATAGCTAAGGGTTTAAGTTTTATGGAATATAAACAGGCATATGATTATGCGAAAGAATTGGGTTTGAAATTAGCCTGATTAATGTTTGAAGATTTGGTAAGGATTTCACCTTAGTAACTCCTGGAACCTGTTCAAAATCCCCAAAAATATCCCATTTTTAACCGCAATTGCCCATACTCCATCGCAAAATCGCTCCCTGATTATATATTTCGTCAAAATGGCCCTCAATAATTCTATATCTGCCTTTGCTATAGCATCATTTATTCCGTTCATATCCTTCAAATTTCTATTATCTAAAATGTCGGAATAATTAGGAGATATCAGGTTAGTTTCATAAAATTCCCTGATAAAATCCTTTAATGTTCTATCGTACACCGGATAGGGCAAGGTACGATGGTTTTCCCCCGGTTTCCTTTCCTTCTCCCAGCGACACACATTTTCTTCGGTAGCGGTTTCAAAATACGGTATAAATTGGAGCAATTTTTCCGCACCTTTCCGAACCAGACTTAGGTTGAATTGATTACATAAATCTTCTATATATTCCCTCCCGGCTATTTTGTCAATCCAGTCTTGAGGGATGCCTTCGTATCCATATTCCAGACCTGCCAGTCCTCCCGCAACGGCAGCCACTGTATCAGTATCTTTGCCCAGATTAACAGCCTTCAGAACGCAATCCTTGTAATTATCTGTATTTAACAAACACCATATTGCGGCCTCAAGTGTATCCACCACATACCCACTACTTCTTATTTCCTTTACAGGAAGTTGAGCAAAATCCCTCTTTTCCAGTCGCGAAAAATGCTCCAATTCATCGACAAAATAGCTTTGTTCCCTATAATATCTTGTCGCTTTATAAATCCCTGTCCTCACAGCTGCTTTTAAATCCTCACCACCGGGAAGCATAGAGGCAACGGAAACATATATGCCACAGGCAATTTTACTCCGCTTATGAGCATGTGTTAAAGCTGAGATATTATGAATAATTCCATAGGCTTCCTCGGCTGCTCCATAGGCATCTCCGAACTTAATGCCATAGATAGACTGCAAATAAAACAAAGCCGGAAGTATTCTCATAAGGGAGCCATTCCCATTATCACGCTCATTTTTTCCTCCGCATTCCAGCGGCGGGGTGCCTTCTTCAAAACGCCTCAATGATTCCCCCGTTGTTATTCCAATGTCAAAAGCTTCCCCGTAAGGTGTATATTTACCCTCATTCTTCCATTTTATAAAGTTTGACATTATGTCATTATAGTCCAAGCCTTTGATTAAACTGTCCATAAGGCATAATGTCATACTTGTATCATCTGACCATGTGCCGGCAGGTTGATTATATGTACCATGGGCCCTCATCCCAACTACGGGATTTTTCTCGAGGGTTTCTCTGTCAACAAATTCGACCGGCACACCCAATGCATCAGCCACGCATAACCCCATAATTCCATTTAAAACATGATTCATTTTTGTTTACCTCGCTTTCTAATTTGCCTCTCTGCCTGTCGGTCTATGATCGGCCATAACTGATGTCAGATTATGTCAACATTATTATCCTTTAGTTTACTACAAATAGGTTCAACTGTCAGCAAATAATATAGTAAAAGGTAAAGATAATAGAAAAAAGGCCGCCAAAACCGGTCGGCCTAGTTGTAAACAGTTGTCTTGAACCATTCTTAAGACTTATTCCTGACAACATTTTTTTCTGGTACAAACATAGTTTCCCCGCAATTTAGAGAGATCCTGTCCTTCCCATTCCAAAAGTTTTTCCCTCAAATAGCCTGCACCTGTCCTACATATTCCAATACCCTTTTGGGGAAGCACCCTATGGGTCGGTAAAAAATAGGAAACGGGATTTTTAGCCACTGCGCTGCCGACTGCCCGGGCTGCTCCGGGTTTTCCGAGCACCTTTGCAATACCCCCATAGGTAGTAACCTTTCCGGGTTCCACGTTACCGACTGCTTCAAAGACACTTTGTTGAAATTCCGTAAAATCAGCCAAGTCAAGGGGCATGGAATGTTTACCTGTTTCCAAAAAGTTAAGGGTTTCTTCAATAATCAGTTTTTTAGCAGGGTTCTGTGCCTGTTCCTCATCGGCAATCCCCAAATTTATGTGATCAAGGCCCGGTTTATCCCTCAGGGACAGGTATTTTAATCCTGTGGGGGAAAAAATAAAGCTGAGGACATCTGTTTCTAAAAAATCAACCATTTCTTCTATTTCCATTGTCGAATTTCACCTTCTTTTCTGACGTAGAACACCGAATCTATTTCTTATTATTCCCCTGTTGCCGCATTTTAACACAAAACATTTCTATGTCGCTGCCCCATTCCCCGGCACATTAAAGCAGATTCCCATATCTCCTTATATATGATTTTTTTATAACTGTGGTCAATACCATATAAAGAATTATGGTGATGACCAAATATAAAAAGTAGATTCCAGGTAGTGGCGCCAGGCCTATGGAAGCTCCAAAGGCAGTAAAGGGTATTATAGTCAGTAAGGCTATTCCCGTAAATGTAAACAATGCCAATTGTGTTGAGGCACGACTCTGAATGAAAGGAATTTTAGGTGTCCTTATCATATGGATTACAAGGGTTTGGCTCCACATGGATTCTACGAACCAACCTGCCTGGAAAACTGCAATATATAATCCCATCATTTTAGGATCTGTCAGTTGATGAAACAACAGCCCTCCTGTAGACATCGGGGATATTATATAATACATTAATAAATATGTCGTAATATCAAACACGGAACTGATTGGGCCTATCCATAACATGAATTTTGCAACCGAACTTGCGTCCCATGCTCTCGGTTTTTCTAAGAATTCCCTGTCCACGTTATCCCACGGGATTGCGGTACATGAGATATCATATATTAAATTGAGCAAAATTAAATGCAGTGATGCCATCGGTAAAAAAGGCAAAAAGGCGCTTGCCACTAATACCGAGAACACATTTCCAAAATTCGATGAAGCCGTCATTTTGATATACTTAATCATATTGGCATAGGTTTTTCTTCCTTCAAGAATACCGTTTTCAAGTACCATCAAATCTTTTTCCAGCAGGATTACGTCTGCCGATTCCTTTGCAATATCTACTGCATTATCAACGGAAATCCCCACATCTGAGGCTTCCAATGCTCCGGCATCGTTGATCCCATCCCCCAAATATCCTATAGAATGTCCCCTATCCCTAAGGATATTTATAACCCTGGTTTTTTGTGATGGCATCATCTTAGCGAAAATAGTTGCCTTTTCTGCCAAATCACCGAGCTCTCCATCCGAAAGCCCTTCGATATCTGAACCCAGATAAACATGATCAAATTTGATTCCAACCTGTTTGCAGATGCTTTTAGTTACATCTTCATTATCTCCTGTCAATATCTTTACATCCACACCGCTTGTTTTTAAAGCCTTTATGGCTGATATTGCACTCCCTTTCGGTGGATCGAGAAAGGCCAGGTAGCCAATCAAAACCATATCGTTTTCATCAACAACAGAGAACTCACCTACCGGCGAAGGATTGGTTTTTTGTGAAACAGCTATTACTCTCATCCCTCTATTGTTCAGGTCCTGCACCTTACCCAGCACAAATTTCTTTTTCTCTTCGGTTAACTCAACAACTTCCCCTTTATATTCTACATAACTTGATATAGTGAGCATTTCCTCAACTGCACCTTTAGTTATCATTTGTGTTTTACCTGTCTCGTCTTCTACCACGACACTCATTCTTCTCCTGGTAAAATCAAAGGGAACTTCGTCTACTTTTTTGTATCTTGTAATTCTGTTTCCTATATTTTTATCACTGTCTTTTAATTCCATGGTCTTGTTTATTATGGCAATATCCATTAAATTCTTTAACCCTGTTTGATAATAACTGTTTAAAAAGCCGTGCCTGAGAACCCTGGTGTCACTATTGCCGTCGATATCCAGGTGATATTGCAATTTAACCTTGTCCTCTGTGAGGGTCCCGGTTTTATCAGTACAAAGTATGTCTATTGCCCCAAGATTTTGTATGGAATTCAGGTTTTTTATGATTACTTTTTTCTTTGACATAGCCACTGCGCCCTTTGCCAGACTTGTAGTCACAATCATGGGCAGCATTTCCGGGGTCAGTCCTACTGCTATGGATATAGCAAATAGCAGGGCACTCAGCCAGTCACCCTTTGTTATCCCGTTAATAAAGAACACAATCGGGACCATAACCAGCATAAATCTGATTAAGACCCAGGATACCGAATTGACCCCTTTTTCAAAACTTGTTACTGTCGGCTTTTTATTTAATTCCTGTGCAATTTCTCCAAATATTGTATCGTTGCCCGTTGCAACAACTATCCCTTTAGCAAAACCACTTATAACATTAGTCCCCATAAACACAAGATTAAGTCTTTCAAGAATATCCCTATCATCATAAGAAATTGCCGGGATTTTCTCTACCGCCTTGCTTTCACCCGTTAGGGCGGACTGGCTTATAAATAGGTCTTTTGCCTGAATAATCCTCATGTCTGCAGGAATCATATCTCCGGCAGACAGGTGCACAATATCCCCTACAACTATTTCATCCAGGGGAATTTCCTTAATCCCATCTTCAACCCTCTCGACACTGGCAGTAGTTTCAATCATTTCCAACAATTTTTCCGCTGCGTTTCCGCTCCTGAATTCTTGAACAAAACGTAATACACCGGATATCAATACCATGGTCAGTATTATTA
>JAAZJW010000153.1 GCA_012800145.1 Clostridiales bacterium
AAGGCGATATCCAGATGTTTAAAATTTAAATCGGGAAACATCGAAATTTATAACAAAGATATTTACAGCATACCAACCAAAGTGTTGGCGAGAAACATAGCCGTGTTGCCCCAAGTGAAGAATATATTGGCGGACATTACCGTTGAAAACCTTGTTTCTTATGGGAGGTACCCTCATCTGGGATTGGGGAAAAGACTGAACAAAAAAGATAAAAAGGTTATAAACCGGGCAATGGAACAGACTGGGCTTTTTGAATTTAGAGACAGATATGTAACTACTTTGTCCGGAGGCGAAAGACAAAGGGCTTGGATTGCCATGGCGTTGGCACAAGAACCCAAAATATTAATAATGGACGAACCGACTACATATTTAGATATATCCTATCAACTGGAAGTGTTGGAACTGATCAAGGAACTAAATGAATCTTTAGGGTTAACGGTTATTATGGTTTTACACGATTTAAATCAGGCAGCCAGATATTCCGACAATATTTACGTATTAAAGGATGGAAGGGTTTGCGATTATGGAACATCGGAATATATAATGCAGTCAAAACTATTTAAAGATGTTTTTAAAATTTATGCACATATATATGAGGACAAGGAAAACAACTGTCCATACTTTATACCTTATAACATAGTCCAAAGAAGGTGAAAAAATGGAACATGGTGGGGATTTATTAACTTACAAAAACTGTTTTGACGGAAGATTGGTAGACTTTAGCAGTAATATAAATCCTCTGGGATTTCCCGAAGGGTTGGAGGAAAGGTTAAAAAATAGTTTTGATACGCTGACATCCTACCCGGACATTCAGTATAGGGCATTGAGAAAGTCGGTATCAAACTATTTGAATTGTGATTACAATAACGTTTTAGTCGGAAACGGTGCGGTAGAAATAATTAATGATTTTATTATGTTAGCCGACAGAGTGATGGTTATGGTACCCGGTTTTTCCGAATATGAAAACAGGGCCCTAATCCATGGCAAAAAGGTTGTGAGAATACCCTATAAAAAAGATTTTACTGTCGATATTGACATTTTAAGAGACCTGGTAAAAAAGGATGATCTGTTAATATTGGGGAACCCGAATAATCCGACGGGACTTAGAATAAAAGAAGATACATTGTCAGATATCTATCTGTTGATGGAATCCGGGGGAGGGTACTTATTACTGGATGAAGCCTTTTTTGAATTTTGTCCGAAAGATTATAACAGTATAGAATTGTTTAAAAAATATAATTATCGGAATGTAGGAATCATAAGGGCCGCGACAAAATTCTTTGCCTTGCCCGGTATAAGACTGGGATACGGATGTGCTTCTGATAAAAAGGTTGAAGAAATAAGGAAAATAAGATTGCCCTGGAGCATTAATTCCTTGGCCGATATATCCGGCCAATATATATGTAACAATAAAAAACATATTAAGGACTATATTGAAAAAAGTAGGGATTATATAGAAAGGGAGAGGGACTATCTTCAAGGGGAACTATCAAAAATTTCGGGTATTGTTCCTGTTCCAAGCCATTCAAATTATATATTGATTAAATTAATCGATTGGGACGGGGAATATATTTTTAATTTTTTCTTAGAAAAGGGGATTCTCATCAGAAAATGCGGTTCTTTTGTCGGTTTACCGAAAAATTATATAAGAATAGCAGTTAAAGATAGTGAAAACAACAAGAGACTGATTCAGATTTTTAAAGAATTGAACCGCCTGTCGGAGCACAAGGGTGTTTAGGACATTGTTATATAAAAACGGAAAGCAATTATTCAACCGAATCGAAAGGGAACTGTATGAAAAAAGGAATAACAAAAGAAAAATATAATATGAAGGCTCTTATGATTACGGCGGCAAGCAGTAACTCCGGAAAAACCCTGGTCACTGTGGGGATTATAAGGGCATTAAAAAATAGAAATATTGATGTATCTCCCTTTAAATCAGGTCCGGATTTTATAGACGGAAAATATATATCCGCAGCTTCGGGAAAAAATGCAGGCAATTTGGACATGCATTTAATGGGCAAAAAAGGGGTTAAAGAAGCCCTTTATATGAATCCGGGTGAATTAGCAATAGTAGAAGGTGCTATGGGATATTTCGACGGAATACATAACACCTATGAAAATTCTTCATTCCATATATCCGAGGAATTGGATATCCCCGCAATTCTGGTTTACTGTCCCGAAGGCGAAATGTTTTCGGCTATACCCAAGATAAAGGGTATGGTAGATTTTTCAAAGGGGAGGGTAAAAGGAATTATCCTCAATAAAACAGATGAGTACATATACAAATTGTTAAAAGAAAAAATTGAAGAACACACAGGCATCGAAGTTTTAGGGTATTTACCTGATGATGACGGTTTATTTATTGATAGTAAACATCTGGGGCTGGTTCGGCCCGACAAGAACTCTTGTCTGACAGATTTAATCCGGAGAGCGGCAGATTTAACCAAAAAAAATATTGATTTAGACAGAATTATTGATATAGGAAAAGAAATTGGCATTGAAAAATTTGAATACCCCACAAAAAGGGACATAAAGGTTGCAATTGCTTATGATGAAGCCTTTAATTTTTATTATGAAGAAAACATAAGGTTGCTGGATAAAATCTGCGAAATAGAGTATTTTTCACCTATAAAAGATAAAAAAACTCCGGAATCGGAT
>JAAZJW010000154.1 GCA_012800145.1 Clostridiales bacterium
AGAAAAGTGCTTTTTCACACAGTCTGGCAGGGCGGAGTAGTCAAATATATAATAAAAAAGCAGGTAACCTGCTTTCTTATACCAACCTGCTTATTTCCTTTTGCAGTCTTATTATTATCCTTTTCTCCAGTCTGGAAATATATGATTGAGAAATTCCCAAGATGTCCGCAACTTCTTTTTGGGTCTTTTCTTGTCCCGTGTTCAACCCGAACCTCAGCTCCATTATCCTCTTTTCCCTTTTTGTCAACTTATTTAATCCTATTTTAAGTAACTCCCGATCTACCTCTTCTTCTAAATACTTATATATAATATCATTTTCCGTCCCCAATATATCCGATAACAATAGCTCATTTCCATCCCAATCAATGTTCAGCGGTTCATCAAAAGAAACTTCCATCCTTACTTTATTGTTTCTCCTTAAATACATCAAAATTTCGTTTTCAATACATCGGGATGCATAGGTGGCAAGTTTTATCTTCTTTTCAGGGTTAAAGGTATTTACTGCCTTTATGAGCCCTATTGTTCCTATAGAAATTAAATCTTCAATTCCTATCCCTGTGTTTTCAAATTTCCTGGCTATATAAACAACCAATCTCAAATTTCTTTCTATTAAAATGGTTCTTACTGTGCTTTCATCATCCTTGAGTTTAGCTATTAAATAGATTTCCTCATCATTGGTTAACGGCGGAGGCAGAGCCTCACTACCTTTTATATAATAAAGGTTCCTTCCGCTATAAAGTTTCAGTTTTTTTAAAATTCTAATTAAATAATACCGGTACATCAGTTTGATTTTATTCATAATCTTGTTTCCCCTTTCCAATTTTGTTTATATAAAAAATTATATGCAACAACCTGCAATGTTTAACAAGAGTATAGTGGATTAAATTCCTTATATAATATCTGGATGCAATAAAGCCTTATAATCACCTGTTTTAGAAAGACTTTTATTATAAATGGCAATAATTATTTCTTTAATATATTTATGGCACTCATTGTTAAAAATTAGTACATTATCAGGTTTGAAACCTATCAGTATCCCATTTTCTGTACCCAGAGCCTGATAGGGTATTATCCTAAACCTGGTTACCCAGCTACTACCACTTAATTGAGCAATTATTTCCTCAAGATTAGATATTTGGTTACTTAACAAGACAGCTTTTATTTCAGTTGGTAAAATATCCTTTATTGCATTGTATTCTACGATTATTACAGGATACTTGCTAATTGGATCCATTAGCGAGTTACCTGTATCTACTATACCCTTTAAATCTGCTTTTTTAGCGTTAATTTCTATGCTCACGTCCATAAATATTTTTTCTTTTGATAGTTGTTCCTGAATATAACCCCAACAAAATTGAATTAGGATATATGCTACACCACAGGAAATAAATATATTTTTAATTGAAATATTAGCTATATAGAAAATACCATTGCTTATAATTCCGTTGAAGTTACTAAAATAAAACAATGCAAAGCCTGCCCCCCCAAACACTAGGGTTATTAAATAAAATGTGCCTATGAGCCTGAAGAAATCCCTAAAATGATAAGGTGTAAAACATATAATAATAATTAACATGGAACAAGCAACCTTCATCAGAACAGAAAATAAAAAATGTAAAGATGGAAAAAAGATAACAAACGCATATAAAGCGCCTAGGGAAGATGCCAAAATAAACTTTGTACGTCCAGATTTAAATTTGGTAAATTTACCTGTTAGGGACAGTATAAAATAGTTCATAATAAAGTTTTCCAGAAACACATATTCAGCATATATAATCATAATTTTCACCCCCATAGGGACATAGTACTCCTACTATACAATTATTCATTCTTTTCCAAGTTTATGTATATTATATAGGACTGAACAACATTTTTTTGTCACTACCTGCAGTCGAAACTATATATTTTATTACAAATTGCAATGAAAAATGTTGATATCATTTACAAAAAAATAAATGCCACCTTAAGCACTTGTTAAAATATCTTTTATGTTGCAAGGTAACAAACGCTTAAAATGGCATGTTTATGTATAAAAATTTATTAATTTCTTTTTCTTCTCAAGAAAATAGGTATATCCAATTCTCCCCCTCCGACTTCTTCTCCGTCCTGGCCTGCTGTAACCGCTACCTCCCTTACGTCCGGTTTTTTAAATATACCTTGACCGTCAACGTCTACCATCTGTATCGCGTCTTTTTCAAAACCGGTAGCTATTACAGTAATCCTGATTTCATCCTTTAACTCCTCATTAATCACTGAACCAAAGATAATATTAGCATCTTGATCCGCCGCCTCCACTACTAATTCAGCAGCTTCGTTAACTTCAAACAGCCCTAGATTAGTTCCCCCTGTAATATTCAGTAATACTCCCTTGGCACCCATAATAGATGTTTCTAACAAAGGACTCTGAATTGCCTGTTTTGCAGCCTCGGCTGCGCGATTTTCCCCACTTGCTTTTCCTATACCCATGTGAGCCAAACCTTGTTCCAACATAATTGTTTTTACATCCGCAAAATCCAGGTTGACCAGTCCCGGTACCGCAATCAAATCGGAAATACCCTGGACTCCCTGTTTTAACACATCATCTGCTATCCTGAAGGCCTCCAATATAGTTGTTCTCTTTTCTATTACCTGAAGTAACCTGTCATTAGGAATAGTAACAAGGGTGTCCACACGGCTTTTTAACTCTTCTATCCCCTTTTCTGCATAAATCATCCTTCTTTTGCCTTCAAAGGTAAACGGTTTTGTTACCACCCCAACAGTAAGTATCCCTGATTCTTTGGCAATTTCAGCAATAATAGGTGCAGCACCCGTACCGGTTCCCCCGCCCATACCGGCGGTTATAAATACCATATCTGCTCCCTGAAGAAGTTGGCCTATATCATCCCTACTTTCCTCTGCAGCCTTTTTCCCTATCTCGGGATTTGCTCCGGCACCCAATCCCTTTGTAAGTTTTTCGCCAATCTGTAATTTGTGTTCAGCTCTAGAAGCAAACAAAGCCTGTTTATCTGTGTTTATGGAAATAAATTCAACACCTTTCAAACCCGCGTCTATCATACGATTTACGGCATTATTACCCCCGCCACCAATGCCAACTACCTTAATATTAGCAAACGATTCCATGTTCACATCGAATTCTAACACAGTATTACCCCTCTCCCTTATTATGTGAATAAACCTTTATTAATTTTTAAATCACTATGCAATCCGCAATTGTTTCTAACGAGTATCAGACCTGTCCTACATTTTTTTATTAGCAATAATTCCATTCTTTTAAATAGCATTTAAATTATTTTTTAAAATTAACCATAAAGATTAGTTCAACAAAAATTATAAATTCCCTTTTTTTTATACACAATAATCAAAAATAATTTACTGCTAATAACCAATGAACATGTATATAATTATGGGTTATGATCCTGTTGTTTTCTTCTCATATGGTTTTTTATTCTCCCTGTCTGGTTGCTACCCGAGAACGGAATTTCTCCAATAAATGTCTGCGTATACTGGCAAAGTTTTGAAAAAGCCTGCCGCCGAAGGCGAATATCGCCGCATAATACAGCGGTACCCCCAAACGATCCCCTATATATGCCAAAAATCCGGCCAAAATAGCATTAGTGAAAAAACCGGATACAAATATTTCGGTATTAAACCTACCTTCAAGACTGGAACGAATTGCACCAAAAACAGAGTCCAAGGATGCCAATATAGCAACCGATATATAAAGAGCGTATTTAGCAGGGTAGGTTATGTTTAATTTTAATCCTAAAAATATTCCTATTAATAAACCCAATATAGCAATAATCATTTTATTCGCCCTCCTTTGGCGTCAGATATTTCCAACTAATGTCGCCATTAAATTTTGGAATCTCTATATTTTCATATACCTCCACTTCTAACCCCAGACCATAAAAATCTTTTAAAAGAGATGCATATGATTCAGGTGATTTAATTGCTGCACTCAACGTGTTTGGATCCCCTATGGCCTTGATTATAAAGGGTTGCCCGTAGGTATGATTGTTAACTGTAATGGTGGCTCCGGCGCATTGAATCTCCGATGTGCCCATAATTCTCTGTCCGTTGATAGATATAGCCTCAGCGCCGGCAGTTTTCAAATCATTTACAACAATAAGAACATCCAAATCATGTACAATAACGTTGTTGGGATCCTCCCACTCATACAATTCCCTGTCGCTATCCCTGAGCCAAACAATAATTCCAGGCCCCTCCAAATCCATAAAACCGCTTATCGCTTTGAACTGATCATGTTCCTTCACTAAAACATCCCTTATACTTCCACCCTTACTTATGGTTATTTCATATTCTAAAAGTCTGTTTTTATTAGACATTATAAGTTCTGAAATGCTGGATAACTCTTCTCTTTCTTTTTTAATTAGATTTTTCAAATCCATTATAGTTCTCAGGTCTACAAAATCATAATCCCCCTGCACATTTTTTGTTTGAATAGCTGTGAAAAAACCCAAAATAATGCATAAAAGGAGAATAATTATTTTATTTGATTGTATCTTCATAACTGCACCTCTGCTTTATTTTTTCAGGAAACAGTATCCAGGGGCTTTGCATATTTAAAATTTATTGTTCTGTTATATCTTGGTATCACTATGTTATTCTCCTTTTTTATGGCTACTTGAAGATTATACATTTCACGCATCTCTTGGACAATACCGAACCTTATGTTAAGAGCCGCTTCCAGTGATTCGGGATTTCCAATCGCTTTTATGGTAAAAGGTGGAATCGCAGGCACAGAGTTGATCAGTACAGAATTTGAGGTGTAATAAATTTCGGTTACCGAGGTGTATCTTTGATCATTGATCGAAATTGCTTCGGCACCCGCACCATTTAATTTGTTGATAATACCTAAAAGTAAATCATAGTTATACATGATGAAACTGTCACCAGCCAGATCGGAGGAGTATTTATGCACCGGATCATCTATGGTAATTATAACTCCCTGACCTTCAACAGTTTTATAACCGGAAACTATCTGATATTTTTCCAGATCCTTGTTAAGATTTTTAATAATAAAACTTTCGTCAGCTTCGGATATTTCATATTCCTTAAGCCTTACCTCCCACTCTGTCAATTCCTCCATCAGAGCTGTTTTTTCAGTTCTCAATTCCCTTAATTCCAATGCTAATTGCTGTGCTTTTTGTGTAGACAAAAGTCCACCGGTATTTCCTCTTACAGTTTGAAACTGTAATGATATAGTAAAACCTAAAATAGCACAAAGAACACCAAAGGCTACCTTACCATTTAAACTTTTCATAAATTAGTCCTCCCATGTGTCTCTACCTTTTACAGAAATATAGCCATCATATCTCATATCAATTATAACATTTTTGATGTTCTTAGTGTAAAGATTAGAAAGTATTTCATTTAAAGCCATCATGAGATAGGCAGGGTTTTTTGCTTCCCCAAGCAATACCTCCGAACCATCAAAGGTTACCATACGTATGTTGTTTTTTTCACCAATATTAATTTCGGAAATCATATCGCATACATTAATTAAATTTGCCACCCTGAGCAGATCCATAACAAGACCTAAATTGTCATTATTAATAGCTTCTATCTTTTCCCCCAACTTAAAATTTTTAAAATCTATTCCCGTAATCAATATATTATCACTAGCTATATAGCTGTCAGACGTTTTTAAAACTATGCTTTCTTCGTCTATGTATATATAAGAACCCATATATAATATTATGGCATATTCTTCCCTTTCCTCTATCTGTATTATAATGGTATCAGGTAGTTTTCTGCACACACTTACCCCTTTTATGTAAGGGTGAACCGCTATATTCTGTTCAATCTCTTTTAGGTTGTATTTAAATATATTTCTATTAATAACCAGATCGGAAATATTAATAATTTCATCTTTGTTTACATATATATTACCTTCCACTACCAGGTTTTTCAAATTCATTAAATCCGATTGTAACAAATAATACGTCCCCCAAAGTATAAACATCAGTGCAAATAATAGGCTTGAAATCCTCATCTTTGCTTTGCGTACCCATTTTCGGCCTTCGATATGACCTTTCCCTTTCGCACCCATTGTCTACCCCTACTTTCATAACTTGTCCAATTAAACGTTTTACTAGGGATGACCGATGGCCATACCTAGTACATTTTTATATTTACTACCTGGTTATATCTGCACCCAATCCATTTAGAACATCATGTATATCTTCATATCCCCGATCTATATGCCTTGTGTTTTCAACAATGGTTTGGCCCTCTGCTGCCAGTCCTGCAAGTACCAGGGCTGCCCCACCCCTTAAATCTTGTGCAATTACTGTGGCGCTACTTAATTTTTCAATGCCTGTAACAACCGCTATTCTTCCATCAACCTTTATATTAGCTCCCATTCTCATCAGCTCATTTGCATGCTTGTAACGATTTTCGAATATATTCTCTGTAAATACTGTTGTGCCATCACTCAATGACATTAGAGCCATCATCTGTGCCTGCATATCCGTGGGATAACCGGGATAGGGCAAGGTTTTAATAGATTCTACAGCCTTGATTACCCTTGGTGCCGTAAGTTTGAGACCATGGTCATAG
>JAAZJW010000155.1 GCA_012800145.1 Clostridiales bacterium
GTTCCAATTCCTTTTCCAATTTAGCAATGGGCTGTATTTCCTTCCTGCGTTCTTGAATACCCATATCCTTTCGAAATATCTGACTTGCCAATTGCATTAAAATATCCGCTTCTCTATAACGCGATACATCTACATAGGATTCTGCTTCTTTCAACAGATCCATCCTGAGTATAAAAAGTTCTTCCTCATCCGTTATTATTTTAGACAATTTTCGGATATAGTTTTGAATTTTTGAAATTTCCCCCCATTTTTCAAGATTCATTGCAACGTTCAACCAACATGTTAACATATTTAAATCCTCAATCGTTAAATTATTGATAGAAGGCAAGGCGTGTTTGAATTCCCCCCATGCTTGTTGAAAGTCATCAGAACCCAAGAATACCCTTATTCGAAGTTTGTGATATTCTTTCATGTCTGTTATATGTTTTTTATTCTTTTCAAGCATAGCAAGTGCTTCATCATAGTATTCATTTGTATAAAGTATGTTGGTTCCAATAAACAAAACATATTGTTTATCCTCAGTATCACATTCCTCCATAATCCCGTCTATGATGTCATAAAATTTTCCAATGTCTTCCATGTCCAAAAACAATTCTGCTTGCGTCAATCTGACGGATGTATTATAGGGATCTATTTCCAACACGTAATCCATTAATTCTGCGGCTTTCTCAAATTTCCCCTCTGACATTAAAGATATAGCATCTTCCATAATTTTTTCGAGCTTTCCTCCGTATTTACGCTGCATGTCATATTGTTTACGTTTATTGGTATCCCTCAATATTTCATATGCTCGTCTAATTTCCTGGAATTCTTCAGGATGGGTCTCAGGGGGAAACTCTTTCACTTTTTCAATATATTTCTCTTTGATCCTTCCCTGCCCAATGTTAGATCGGGTCCCCAATATTTTATAGAGATTCTCGATTTTTCCTTTCTTCCTGCTTTTCCTTTTGGGAAAAAACCTTCTTTCCATTTTTTCAACTCCTATAGCGTAAGATCTATTATAAAGTCAATTATATCCTCAATTTTAGATTGTACGTCACCTTCATTTTCTGTCGCCTCCCGAAGGCGCCGAATTAGTTTGTCGGCCCGCTTTTGTCGCACTTCATCCATGGCCCCCTTTAGCTCCTCCAATTGTTTTATATAGATATCCGCTTCCTCAATCAAAGATTCCCATGACTGTTCAATATCAATATCCTTGTCGTCAATATCCTCATCCGAATAAATAATATCTTCCCAATCATCAATTCCTTCTTTCCCATCATAAATGGATTCTATTTTCTTCATACTTTCTTCGAAACCTTTCTGTGAATCGCGATTTAATGCGTCCTGGACCGTTATCGTCATATCTTTTCCTGTTGAAACACACTCAGCCTGAACCTCCAGTATTCCATTAAGGTTATACTTGAATTTGACTTCTATGATTTCCTCTCCGGCATGGTTGGGCGGAATACCCTCTAACAAAAATTCGCCTAATTTATAATTGTTTTCGACCCATTCATGCTCGCCCTGATATATTTCTATAGATACTTTCGTCTGTCCATCATACGCGGTGAAGAATTCCTCACTTCTGGTAACCGGTATGGTTGTATTTTTAGGTATAATAACGGCAAAACCACCGGGTCTCAGTTTTGATAATTTCCATTCCTTTAGTACGGCAATCCCCATAGAAAAAGGAGCTACATCTGTGGCTATAAGCTCGCCCGCAGGCAATGCGCCCGATTTTAGCCCTGCCTGTACGGCGGCACCTAAGGCAACAGCTTCGTCCGGATTAACATTGTCCCTCGGATTTTTGTCAAACAAATCAGACATCAGTTCGTATACCCTGGGTATTTTGGTCGAACCCCCGACAAGCAATACCTCATCAATATCCCCGGGCGAAAGTCCCGCATCTTCTAAAACACTTTTTGTCAGTTCTATAGTTTCCTGAAGCAAATCATCAATTAAATCAATAAATTGTTTGCGATTAATCTTGGTACTTAACCCTACAGGCTGGTTATCTTTTACTGTTACTACCGGTATAATAATTTTCACAGATTCTTCCGAGGAAAGCTTGATTTTAATATTCTCCGCTTCCTTCTTTA
>JAAZJW010000156.1 GCA_012800145.1 Clostridiales bacterium
ATATTTTTCCCCATTATATACTGACATTAAAGCACTAATTTCCGGCAATTTTCTCTCCCCTTTACATTTGAAATCAACTATATTTAAGGTCCCTTTTTATCTTTGTAGTTGATATCCCCTCTGTTCTAGGTAAATAAGTAATCTCACACAAATCAGACAAATCATCAAATTTGCCTTCCCAATCTGAACCCATAACAAGCGCATCCACATTAAATTCTTTTATATGCTTTCTTTTGTCTTCCCAACTGTTTTCTTCTATAATTAAATCAACATATTTAATGGCCTCCAGTAGTTTTTTTCTTTCATCAAAGTTATGATATGCCTTTTTGCCTTTTATTTTATTAAATTCATCTGTTGATAATCCTACTATCAAATAATCCCCCAGTTCTTTAGCTCTGCGTAATAAATTTATATGGCCTATGTGTAACAAATCATAGGTTCCATATGTTAAAACTATCCTCATATATATCTACCTCATATTATAATTTCATATGTTTATTGCAAAACATGGCCTGTTGCCCCAGCCTTCCACACACAATAACATCTTCCCCCACATCACCTCAACACTATCTCCTACAATATTAACCTCCACCGCATCCACATTCCCGCTCATTCCCATCCAAAAACCTCACTACATCCTTGGCTCCTACATATTCATCTTCAAAATATTCAAAAACCTTGCTTACTATTTCAAAATCCTCCTTGGTATCCACACAAAGCCTGTAGTTTTTATTATAAAGCCTGTCTCCTTTTACATATCCGATTTTGAACCTATCCCTGTTTTTGTATATGTACAATGTCACATGTTCTTTATAATCCTTGTTATCTTTACTCTTATTATCCTTCCTATCACCCTTGCTGACTTCTTTGTAGACTATTTCTAGGGCATCCTTTGAAAATACCTCTACATCGAACCCCCTAATAAATGTGTTTGGAACATCTAATCTCACATAGTCATAGTCATACATTAAATAATACGATATTACATTATCTACTATATAAGGATCTATTAAGGGACAATCCCCTGTAACTCTAACAATTACATCCCCATTATACTTTCTGCCGGCATCAAAGTATCTTTTTAAAACATTTTCTTCTTCTCCTCTGAATACCTCATATCCGGCTTCCTTTGCTATTTTAACCAAGGGGGCCTCACTGTCAAGTGTAGATGTTGCAAGGACTATATTATTTACATATCCGGATTTGCTGAGTCTGTCCAATACATGAAGTATCAGTGGTTTGTTTATTATGGGTTTAATAACCTTTCCCGGAAGTCTTTTGGAGCCCATTCTGGCCTGTACTATAGCAAGTATATTCATAATATCAGCTCTTTTCATTTATTAGGTCTATTATCCGCTCCACTTCGGTTAAGCGATTTATCTTATAATCTGCTTCTTGTTCTTTTGATAAAAATGTATTTATGTGTTCCCCGACTTCCCTTATAATTCTAATGGTATTTACACCCAATGCCTTAGCTGAAACAAAATCTTTGTGGGGATTATCTCCTACGTATATACATTCTCCGGGTTTTATATTGAAGTATTTTAATATATCCCTGTACGGCTCCTTGCTTGGTTTCCAGTATTCCCTGCCATAATCATCCGTAACAATTACTTTATCTATATATTTTTCCACATTTAATGCTTTTATTTTATTCCACTGTACTATGTTTTTGCCATCTGTTATGATTCCTAAATAATAGTTACTTTTTAAGGTCTTTAATATATATACAGCATCATCGTATAATTTTATATCAGGTACGGCATTTCTGTATATCTGAACAAGTTTATCTATATTTTCATCTATTGAATATTCTTTACATAATACGTTAAATATTTTTCCCCTTCCGTGTATATGGAATATATGCAATATGAATTTATATATTTCATCAATATTTAAGCCATATTTCTTACCTAAATAGGTTGCAACTTCCGCAAACCCGCTATAGACAAAATCCCTTTCGTTATATAGGGTATCGTCTAAATCAAATATTACTGCTTTAATGATAATACCACCTCTATTTGGAAATTTTTATTTCGCTTACAATTTGCATATGTTGTATAACATTTTGTCCACCTCAGATAACAAAAATTTGAGAGCTTTACAGCAATATACCTTAAGGTTTAAAATACACCGCATCATCAAACCTCAGCATAATTAATTCTTCAAATTCTCCAATGATTGGTTGAATTTTTTTACCTGATACCATATGGTCAAATATCTTTCCATAATCTACACCCGATTCAAATGTCAGAGGAACTCCACCGCCAAATCTGGGATTGATTTCTATAAACTTAATTTCATCTGTATTATCAACTATGCATTGTATGTTCATAGGACCGATGGCTTTTGCATTATCCCCTGAGTTCATTTTGTTTATTAAATCCAGTGCAGCATTTATTAATCTGGGGTCTTTTACCGACCTGCCCTTGGAGATTTCCCCCGCCCTTACTTCCAACCTTTGCCTGGGTACTATTGATATAACTTGTCCCCCCAAATCGCACAATATATCTAATGTAAATTCTGTGCCTTCTATTTTCTCCTGGATTATATAATTTTCTAAATCTTGAATGATATAAAATAGTTCATCCCTGTTATCCGCATAAAACATACCCCTGCTGCCCATTCCATCCCTGGGCTTTATTATTACTGGGTATCTAATATACAAATTAAAATTTGCTTTTACTTCCTCCACCGAGCATGTCTTAGGTGTGTTTATATCATTCTTTATGAAAAAATTATGGGTATTCCATTTATCGTTGCATATTTCTAAAATATATCTATCACTTAACAATAAAATTGTACCTATTTTTTTAAATTCATCCCTGTATTCATCGAGTATTAAAAATTCTTTTTCGTACAACGATATCAACATATCTATCTTTTCTTTTACACATATCCCTAAAAGTGCATTTATATAGTCCTTATCACTACATAATGGGACATTAAAAAAAGAATCAACAAAGTATCGGGCCGGCGATAAGTTTCCTGCATCTACTCCAACCACATAATTACTTTCTCTTAGATGTTTAATCAGCTGGACTCTTTTCCCTATGGCTGTTAAAAGTAATCTCATGCAAGCTCACTACCTTCTATAGTAACCTACAATCTTATAAAACCCATCAATTACATCTTCTAGATCCTCATCTGTCATAGCCGGAAATAGCGGCACTGTAAGTATGGAATTATATAATTCTTCTGCTTTGGGACATAAGCCTTTTTTGTATCCTAATCGCTGATAATATGGATGCCAATATACAGGAATGTAGTGTACAAAAACTCCTATGTTTTCAGCTTGGAACGCCCCAAATATTTCTCGCCTGCCCACTGTTAGTTTTGATAAATCCAGTTTTAATACATATAGATGATTAACCGTGTCGGAGTAATCGGGATTTTTTTGCAGTATAACACCTTCTAAATTTTTAAATGCTTCATTATATATATCGACTATTTCTTTTCTTCTTTTGATAAACCAATCTATTTTTTTCATTTGACTAATACCCAAGGCTGCTTGAAAATCTGTCATCCTATAGTTGAATCCTAAATCCAGCTGTTCGTAATACCATCCGCCACAATCTTTATTTATATGCTGGTCAGTATCCCTTGTGATACAATGGCTTCTAAAATTTATCAGTTTTTTATAATATTCTTTGTTGTTGGTAGTTATGATGCCGCCTTCGCCGGTTGTTATGGTTTTTACCGGATGGAAACTGAACATAGTCATGTCGGCCAAATTGCCAACTTTTGTTCCTTTATATTTTGTCCCCAGCGAATGTGCTGCGTCCTGTATAATTACTATGTCCTTTCCTTTTATCGAATCCTTAATACTGTCCATATCCACTGCTTGTCCCGTATAATCCACGGGAATTATTGCTCTTGTTTTGTCAGTAATTTTTTTCGCGATTTCATTTGGATCTATATTGAATGTATCTAAATTTATATCTGCAAATACAGGGGTTCCGCCCATGTAAAGCACACAGTTCGCCGAGGCTGCAAATGTCATTGGAGTTGTAATTACCTCGTCTCCTGCACCAATGCCGGCTGCGTGACATGCCCCGTGCAATGCGGCTGTACCGCTTGAAAAAGCTACTGCATATTTTGCACCTACATAATTTGATATTTCTCTTTCAAATTCTTGTACTTTAGGGCCTGTGGTTAGAAAAGCTGACTTTAATACCTTGTTCACTTCTATGCAATCCTCATTATCCACATATTGTCTTGCGTAGGGCAAAGATTTTTCTCTTATAGGTTTTCCTCCTAATATTGCCGGTTTCATTTATGTTCCCCCAGTACTGAAATGCTTTTGTTATTAGATCCTTCGTGAGCCCCGTTTATTCTGTCCGTCTCGGGATGATAAAGTTGGCAATGGGAGCCTTCAATGGTTAAGCCTATACTGTCCGTTTCAAAATAATATTAAAGTCCTCATTTCTCAACGGAATCATGTTTAATTCTAATAGCAACTGTCTTAATTCCTCAATACTCAACCATTCTTTATTAGTTTCCGAATTATATTCAAACCCTTCTTCTATAAGTTTTCCGCCGTTAGTAAAAAATCTTTGGGACTTCCACCAATCAAAGTGCGGATATACTATGTAATGTTTGTCATATTCGTATGTTTTTCTTGAATCCTCTTTGGTTATCATCACCTCATGCAGTTTTTCACCTTCTCTGATTCCCACTTCTTTTAATATGCAACCCGGTAACATGGCTCTAGCCAGATCGGTTACTCTAAATGACGGTATTTTAGATATATAGGTTTCTCCACCCTTAGATTCATTTAATGCTTTAAACACCAATTCTACCCCGTCTTCCAATGTAATCCAAAATCTGGTCATTCTAGAATCCGTAATTGGTAATTCCTTTTCCCCGTTTTCTATCAGCTCTTTGAAATAGGGAATGACCGAACCCCTGCTGCCTGCTACATTTCCATATCTGACTACAGAAAATATTGTGCCCTTGCCACCGGAATATGCATTTGCCGATATGAACAGTTTATCTGATACCAATTTCGTCCCACCGTACAAATTAATAGGGTTTACCGCTTTATCTGTAGATAATGCAACCACTTTTTTTACACCGCAATCTAACGCGGCATCCACAATGTTTTGCGCCCCATGTATATTTGTCTTGATTGCTTCAAAAGGATTGTACTCACAGGCCGGCACCTGTTTCATAGCTGCCGAATGTATTACATAATCTACTCCTTTAAATGCTCTATACAGTCTTTCTTTGTCCCTCACATCTCCTATAAAAAATCTGAGTTTTTTAAACTGTTTTTCACTTAATTTGTTAGAAAATTTTCTTCTGATTATATCTTGTTTAAATTCATCCCTTGAATATATGATAACCCTTAACGGGCTGAATCCATCGAATATCATTTCTATAAATTTCTGTCCAAATGAGCCGGTGCCCCCTGTTATCAGTATTGATTTGTTATTTAACATAATTGTACCTCACTATCTGTATTACAAATTTTTATAATGTCAGCACTCATCTTATCGTAGATAGGTTTTAATTCCTCTATTTCCCTAATACACATGTTTATAAACCTTCCAAAATTTTTTATAATCTCCAAACCTTTTTTATAGGCATCCCTTTCGATGTTCAACCTGTCTATACTATTTACCAATATTTTGTATTCAACCCTGTTCATAGGCAGTATAAATATTTTGTAAAAGTCATTATTTTCAAGTCTTTCGAGTTCTCTATTTAGTCTAGTATACATTTTTTCAGCCTGCGCAAAATTTCTGTTAACTATTAACCTGTCTATTGTATCCACTACATTATAATAATCCTTGTTTATTTTTAAAACTTCCTCATATGCCCTATCCATATTTACCAATTTCAGTTTTAGGTATTCCCTGTCATAATTGGTTTGGCCCTTGTCCATCCAGTCTTCTTCCACCACTTCTTCTTTTAATTCCCTATTTATTACTTCCTTCAGCTCTATAAATTCCGTTCCTTCTATATGTGCTCCGCCCTTGGTTGTATTTATTACATTGATGTTAGGCAATTCTTTTATGTAATGTTCTATCTGCTGACGCATGGAATTGTATCCTTCGTTTGTCAACACCTCATTACCATATACATCTTTTACCCGAAGGCCCTCCTCCATTTCTTTTTCCGAAACTTCTTTACTATAACTTATTCCCGCCGAATGCCGCTCCTTATCTCTATATGCCAAGTTTTGTCCCACCAGTATTATAGTGCTGAATCCTAATTGATATAGCAATTGTACCGTAACCACGGCTATGGAGGGTGCGTCCTGAACAATATTTATAGGTTTGTCTTCCTTATCTTTTAAATAATAGTTGGATACGGTGTCTTGTGATGTTATCATATGATATTTTTTCCCCGGGTAATTCTCTAAGGTTTCATAACCCACACTACTACCAAATATCATAGGAATTTCTTTTATACCCTTTTCCTTTATTCCTTTAAATACATTTTGATTGAATTCACCCGGATCATAGGTAGTTGCAGCATGTGGATAAATATTGTGGTGTACAAGCGTATTTACAGCGGAACCTACACTAAATATATAGGCAAGTCCATTTTCCTTAATATACCTCACATTTTCTATCTCTTCATTCAAAGACGGTCCCGCAGCTACTATCACTGCGGGGCTCCCCTTAAATTGGTCTTTATTTTCTATTATTATATTTGGGGTAAACAGAACATCTTTGAAGTTCCTCATACTGTTTTCTATCCATCTCTTCTGGAACCTATAATTTACAGCCAGTGAACCTTTTTTATCCCTCACTATGTTTGAAAATATCTCTTTAAATTTTTCATATTCATTGGGGAAATTTTGTTTATGAGAAGGTAACTCTATTATTA
>JAAZJW010000157.1 GCA_012800145.1 Clostridiales bacterium
CATGCTGTCCGGGAGCATATGCTCTTTTGGTAATTGCACATTTATCTGTAAAACATCTGTCGCCTTTGAGATATAATTTCATGCCTTCTCTACGGCACAGTCTGCATACTGAATCTGTATATCTTGCCATTTATTTGCACCTCCTAATCTTTCTAGACTCTCCTGCGTTTTGGCGGTCTACAACCGTTATGTGGAATTGGTGTCACATCTTTAATAAGATTAACCTCAAGTCCTGTGGCCTGTAAAGAACGAATGGCAGCTTCCCTTCCTGCACCCGGCCCTTTAACATAGACCTCTATAGTTTTTAACCCTTGCTCCATTGCAGCTTTGGCAGCAGCCTCGGCAGCCATTTGAGCAGCAAAGGGAGTTGATTTTCTTGAACCTTTAAATCCTAGCTGTCCCGCGCTGGACCAGGAAATCACATTTCCCTGCATGTCTGTTAAAGTAATGATTGAATTATTGAATGTCGATTGAATATGAGCGCGGCCGCGTTCTATATTTTTACGTACTTTTCTACGAGCACGAGTAGTTCTTTTTTTGGTCGCCTTTGCCATTGTTGCACACCTCCTTTATATTTGTACACTTTTTCTCTTACGAGTGATAATTCTTTTTGGACCTTTTCTTGTCCGAGCATTGGTTTTCGTGTTCTGGCCCCTCACAGGCAATCCCCTAACGTGTCTTATTCCCCTATAGCATCTGATTTCTCTCAGTCTCTTAAGGTTTAAAGCGGTTTCTCTTCTTAAATCACCTTCAACATGGTACGTATCTATAATCCTTCTCAGATTGTTTACTTCTTCTTCTGTCAGGTCTCTCACTCTTGTATCGGGATCGATACCTGCGGAAGCTAGTATTCTGTTTGATGTGCTTTTACCAATACCAAATATATATGTTAAACCGATTTCGATTCTTTTATCTCTCGGTAAGTCAACACCGGCTATTCTAGCCATATTTACACCTCCTGGTTCTATTAATTCAGATCCTTCGCGGGTCAAACTTATACTGTCCGTCTCAGGATGACATTCCGGAACAATTGTCTAACGATTGTTCAAACTTGAGATCCTTCGCTGGTCAAACTCATGCTGTCCGTCTCAGGATGACACCTTAAACTATTGTTCCAACCCGAGATCCTTCGCTGGTCAAACTTATACTGACCGTCTCGGGATGACACCTTAAACTATTGTTCCATTAGCCTTGTTTTTGTTTATGTTTAGGATTTTCGCAAATAACCATTACCCTGCCATTTCTTTTGATAATCTTGCATTTTTCGCAAATTGGTTTAACTGATGGTCTAACCTTCATTGCTATCCCTCCCTCTAGTCACTTTTTCCTCCAAGTTATTCTACCACGGGTTAAGTCGTATGGAGATAACTCCACTGTTACTCTATCCCCGGATAAAATCCTGATGAAATTCATTCTTAACTTTCCGGATATATGTCCCAATACTTCATGACCATTTTCGAGTTCCACAATAAACATTGCATTAGGTAGTACTTCTTTTACTACACCTTCTAATTCAATTACATCTTCCTTTGGCATTAATAAATCAAACCTCCCTTCGGATTTTAGGATTTCAAACCCAGCTTTTCGAATTCTCTACGTATAAAGCCATTGCTTATCTTCTCGTTATTTAAAATTGCTGCCCTAATTTCATTAGAGACGAGATTCGTCTTGGCCAGATGCTTAATTTGCTTTTTCTTGGGCCTATCAACCCGCCTCAGCGAACCGTCCACAACTAAAACATGTTTAGCATCAATTTTTCCAAATACAACAAAAACCCTTCCTTTATCTCTTCCGGCTTTTGATTTAACTATCTGACCTATATCCAAATCGGTTAACCCCATACAATCACCTCATTTGTCCGTATTATAACTTTGTTAAAATCTCGGGTTCTTCATCCGTAATTGCTATGGTGTTTTCGTAATGTGCCGAATATTCACCGTCCAGAGTTACTACTGTCCAACCGTCTGAAAGTACCTTCACTTCATAGGTCCCTATATTGACCATGGGCTCGATGGCCAAAGCCATTCCGCTCTTCAGTCTCGGGCCCCTTCCGGGAAGACCGTAATTAGGAATCTGCGGTTCTTCATGCATGTTGGTGCCTATCCCATGGCCCACATAATTTCTGACTACCGAAAATCCATGTTTTTCTACATGGGTTTGAACGGCATGGGATATATCCGATAACCTGTGGCCTTCTTTTGCAAATTTTATTCCTTCATAGAAACTCTCCCTGGTTACCTCTATGAGTTTTTGCGCCTGCGGGCTGACTTTCCCTACAGGGTGAGTCCTTGCAGCATCTCCGTAATAACCCTTATAGACCGACCCTATGTCTATACTGATAATGTCGCCTTCTTCCAGCTTTTTCGGCCCCGGTATACCATGAACCACCTCATGATTGACAGAAGCACATATGCTGGCCGGAAAACCCCTGTATCCCTTAAAGGCGGGAAGAGCATCCTGTTCCAGAATATGTTTTTCAGCAATTTGATCCAGTTCTTCTGTTGTAATTCCCGGTTTTATTGCTTTTCTGATAAGTTCATGCGCCTGGGCAACAATTCTTCCCGCTTCGCGCATTAATTCGATTTCATTGCGGGATTTTATAAATATCATTATAATCCGCTCCCTAAAGCAACTACAATTTCTTCAGAAACCTTATCTATTTCTTTGGTTCCATCCACGGTAACAAGTTTGTTTTGTTCGGTATAATATTCTATTAACGGTGAGGTTTCCTTCAGGTAAACCTCTATGCGTCTTGCTACTGTCTCCTCGTTGTCGTCGTCTCTCTGATAAAGGTCACCGCCACATCTGTCGCAAACATCGCCCTTTGTTGACGGATTACCCTTTATATGAAATGTAGCTCCACATTCTCTACAAATTCGCCTTCCAACGGCTCTATCTATTAAAACACCTTTATCGACTTCTATATTTATTACTTTGTCCAGGCTCACACCGATACCTTTTAATACCCCATCCAGAGCCTCCGCCTGTGCCACGGTTCTCGGAAACCCGTCTAACAGAAATCCGTCGGTGCAATCACCCTGTTTTAAACGGTCCTCCACAATTTCTACCACCAGTTCATCGGGAACTAAAAGTCCCTTATCCATATAGGTTTTGGCTTTCTTGCCTAATTCGGTGCCCCGCTTGGTATTGTCCCTGAATATATCCCCCGTAGAAATGTGGGGAATTCCATATTTTGCAGCGATGAATACAGCTTGTGTTCCTTTGCCCGCACCTGGAGGGCCAAGCAAAATCAATCTCATTGTATCATCTCCTGGTTCAGTTATTTGAGATCCTTCGAGGGTCAAACTCATACTGCCCGTCTCAGGATGACATTTTAAAGCCAGATTTATACTGTCCGTCCTGGGATGACATTCGTAACTCAAATTTATTTCAAAAATCCTTGATAATGTCTCATCATAAGTTGTGCTTCGATTTGTTTCATTGTTTCCAACGCAACCCCCACAACAATCAGTATTGCCGTACCACCAAAGGCGATGGGTATTTTTGTCGCACCGATTATAATCGTAGGAATAATTGTGATTATAGCCAGGAACAACGCTCCCGCTAATGTTATTCTTGTAAGAATTTTATTTAGAAAGTCTGATGTGGGTTTGCCCGGCCTGATACCCGGTATAAATCCACCATTTTTCTTCATATTGACCGATATCTCCACAGGATTAAATGTGGCGGCAGTATAGAAGTAGGTAAAGAATATAATCAGCACCGCAGTCAGAAAATTATAAATAATCACGCCCGGCATAACGTTAGGTGATAACCATGTACCCAGGAACCTCGAAAATCCGCCTTCTTTTCCGACAAAATAGGCAATTGTATGCGGAAATTGCAACATAGACATAGCAAAGATTACAGGGATAACCCCCACCTGGTTTACCTTTAACGGGATATGTGAACTTTGGCCTCCATACATTTTTCTGCCCACAACCCTTTTAGCATACTGTACGGGAATTTTTCTGGTTCCCTCTTGGATGGCAACAACCCCGATTATCATCAACAGTGCTATGGCCACAAATGCTAAAATAGGTAAAAGTTTTAATTCACCTTGTCTTGCCAATGCAAAGGTATGTTTAATCCCGCTGGGCAGCCTTGAAACAATACCTGCAAAGATTAACAATGAAATACCGTTTCCTATTCCTTTTTCGGTTATTTCTTCACCCAGCCACATTAAAAATGTAGTTCCTGCGGTCAGGGTAAGAACAACCACTATAATACTGAATGTATCCTGATTTATTAATGCGCCCCTGAACAAACCTACACTAATTCCTACAGCCTGTATCAACGCCAATACAATAGTCGCATACCCTGTATATTGGTTGATTTTCTTGATGCCTTCTTCGCCTTCCTTTGCTAATTCTTCGAGACTTGGAATGGCCATAGTCAGCAGCTGCATAATAATAGACGCTGTAATGTAAGGTGTAATACTCAATGCGAAAATTGTCATATCACCGAAGGCGCCACCGGATATCAAATCGAAAAATGAAAGTAGTCCGGCGCCTTCCACTATACTTTTTACATGTGCAATGTCAATACCCGGAACAGGTATGACAACACCCAATCTAAAAATAGCAAGCATTGCAAAAGTGAACATAATCCGTTTACGCAAATCCGGAATTCTCCAAGCGTTCTTCAATGTTTGTATCACTTTAAATCACCTCTGCCTTTCCTCCGGCGGCTTCTATTTTTTCTGTAGCTGACTTGGTAAACTTCTGTGCTTTTATAACTAAATTCTTTTCCAGGTCTCCATTTCCTAAAATTTTGACCCCGTGTTTTTCTATCTTTTTGACTACACCGGTTTCCTTTAACAGATCGGGTGTAACAACTGTACCGTCTTCAAATATATTGAGTTTTTCAACATTAACCTCGTTATATGCCTTGGCAAATACATTCGTAAAACCGCGTTTTGGCAGTCTTCTGTATAAAGGCATTTGGCCACCTTCAAATCCGGGTCTTGTGCCCTTACCTCGGGATTTTTGTCCTTTTGTTCCTCGGCCGGCCTTTGTTCCAAGCCCACTGCCGGTGCCCCTTCCCTTTCTTCTTTTATTCTTGGTTGCACCCCTTGCAGATCCAAGTTCATGTAACTTCATGTCCACACCTCCCCGGCTTATATTTC
>JAAZJW010000158.1 GCA_012800145.1 Clostridiales bacterium
AAAAGGAAAGAGCAAAAGATGAACTTCCACAAAGTGGAACAGGCAAAACCATTGCTACTACAGAACCGAAATTTGTGCCAAATGAAGCTGTTGAACTTGTTTTGAGGGAGCATGCAATATTTAGGCTTCGAATGATAGATTGTGTGGGGTATTTGGTAGAGGGTGCTATCGGACATGAAGAGGACGGAAAGCCAAGAATGGTAAACACACCTTGGTTTGAAAATCAGATTCCCTTTGAGGAAGCTGCTGAAATTGGAACCAGGAAAGTAATTCAGGAACACTCAACCATAGGGCTGGTAATAACCACAGATGGCAGTATCACGGAAATACCAAGGGAAAACTATGTGGAAGCTGAAGAAAGGGTTATTAATGAGTTAAAGGAGATTGATAAACCTTTTATAGTAATCCTAAATACTAAAAATCCTGACGCTCCGGCTACATATGAATTGAAAATCGAATTGGAAGAAAAGTATGGTGTACCTGTTATTATAAAAAATTGTGCCAAACTCAACATGAATGATATCCATGAAATATTAGAAAATGTGTTATTTGAATTTCCGATTACGGAAATCAGTATTAATTTACCCGGGTGGCTGGAGAGCATAGAATCCAGTCATTGGCTAAAAGGTTCAATACTGGATGCTATAAAATCTGCTGTAGTAGAAATCAGAAGGTTAAGGGACATAAATGCACTAGTCAGTAATTTGAATGAGGTAGAAAACATCAGAAAAGCGAGCTTGGAAGAAATAAAAATGGGTGAAGGTTCGGCCCTAATAGAGCTTATGACACCTGAGGAACTGTTTTATACGATTGTACAAGAGAAAACCGGTTATGAGATAAAGGGTGATTATCAATTAATAGGACTCATTACAGAACTCGCAAAGGCCAAGAAAGCATATGACAGGGTAGAGAAGGCATTAGAGGACGTAAGGACTATCGGTTATGGCTTGGTGCCCCCTACATTGGATGAATTAACACTCGAAGAACCCGAAATGTTCCGCCATGGCAACAGGTTCGGTGTAAAACTCAGAGCAAATGCTCCATCCCTGCATTTTATAAGGGCGGATATAGAAACAGAAGTTTCTCCTGTGGTAGGCACAGAAAGGCAGAGCGAGGAGTTGGTAAGGTGTTTATTAGAAGAATTCGAGCAAAGTCCGGAGAAGATTTGGGAAACAGATATGTTCGGAAAGTCCCTGCATGATCTGGTAAAAGAGCAGTTACAGAACAAATTGCAAATGATGCCGGATGACACCAGGGAAAAACTTCAAAAAACAATACAGAAAATTGTCAACGAGGGCAGTGGTTTAATAGCTATCATATTATACATTACAGAAGGGTGTATGTATGCCCTTCTCTCGTATTTTTGGTTATAGGACAAACCCCGATGGTTTTAGGTAACATATTGGAGTAGCTTTTGCAGTTTTAATATGGTATAATATATACAGGTTCGGGTTCCTATTACGGGGTGTAGTTCAGTTGGTAGAACGCACGTCTGGGGGGCGTGAGGTCGTAGGTTCAAGTCCTATCACTCCGACCATGTTAAGTGGGATTATGAAATCTGAGGATTTCATGATTCCACTTCATTTTTTATCCGGTAATTTTCCTATTGGTAAACCCTAGGGAACGGCCTAATAGCCTAATGCCTGGCATTATTTAGTAAAATAAACGAAGTCATCGGATAAATATCGATACCATATGTTATAGTAATATTATATTATGGGATATCAAAACATATTTCGATAGGTATTTTTATTTGTATCGGGAAAAAAGAAAAGAGTTCAAAGGGGGACAGTTGTTATGCCATTTAAAATAATAAGAAATGATATTACCAAGATGAAAACAGACACCATAGTAAATGCTGCGAATATAAACCTACAGATGGGCGGAATAGACAAGGATTACAAAAAACGTGGGGGTAAGCATAGGGGAGATAAATTTTAAATGGGTATAGCTAAAAATGTAACAAGAGATTTTTTTGTCCAATATAAAGAAAAATATTCAGACCTAAATGAATATTTAAAAAAAAATGACATATTTATTGAAGAAACCAAAAAAATGGGGCTTGAGGTCGAGGGATTTGCCGAACAGTTTGCAAAAAAATTGATGGGCCAGGTTGCTTTTCTCTATTTTTTGAGGAAAGGGGGGCAACCGGGGAATAAAACACTTCGGAAAAATGAAAATAAAACATTTGTTAGGGAAATTTTTGATTCTTGTATCGACAACACAGATAAAAACTTTTTTAAGGATTATTTAGAACCATTTTTCTATAATACATTGAATACCAAAAGAAAAAATCACTATTACAAAGAATTCGGTTGTAAAATTCCATTTTTAGAGGGAGGCTTATTTGAACCGATAGAGGGCTACCATTGGGAAAATGTCAATTTTAGAATACCAAACAAACTATTCTCAAATGAAAATGCGGACGGTATATTGGATGTATTTGACGGGTTCAACTTCACCATAAGTAAAAATGAATCTTCAGAGAAGGAAGGTGCTGTTGAACCCGAAATGTTAGGAAGAATTTTTGAAGACCTTTTGGAAATCAAGGACAGGAAATCAAAGGGTGCTTTTTATACGCAGGAGGAAGTAGTGCAATATATGTGTCGCGAGAGCCTTATCAATTATCTGGTTGGCAAAATCAATGTTCCATATGACGATATAAAAAAATTTGTTTTATGTGGGGAACCGCCAGAAAATCAGGACGACAAGAATGGGAAAAAAGATACTAAAGACATCAAAGGAAACAGGTCCATACCCCAATCAATACATGATAACATAGTACAGATAGACGATTCTTTAAAAAACATCAGGGTAGCGGATCCTGCAGTTGGATCAGGGGTGTTTCCCCTTAGTATGTTAAATGAAATTGCAAGAATTAGAAACAACATTACAGAATATATCATAAGAAAAGACAGGGAAGATGCATTTGACCACAAATATGAGGAAATACCCGTAAGGAAACTACGTTCACTCTATAGAATAAAACTGGAAACCATAAAAAATTGTATTTTTGCGATGGACATAGAACCCGAAGCGGTGGATGTCACAAGATTGAGATTGTGGCTTTCTTTGATAGCGGAGCAGAGAATTGGCGATGGGGGTTCGGAATCTTACCTACCGGATTTGGACATGAATGTATATGTAGGAAACAGTTTAATCGATGGATGGGAATCAAAATTTCCGGGGGTTTTTGAGGAAAAGGGCGGGTTTGATATTGTTATTGGAAACCCGCCATATATCGGTGAAAAGGGAAACAAGGAAATTTTCAGGTCTATTACCAAAACAACATTCGGTAAAAAATATTATCAGGGCAAGATGGATTTATTTTACTTCTTTTTTCATAAAGGGATTGATATATGTAAAGATGGCGGGATCATAGGATTTATTACAACCAATTATTATACTACGGCAGATGGGGCAGTTACTTTGAGAAAGGATTTAAAAAGCAGGACTGATATATTAAAGCTGGTCAATTTTAATGAATTTAAAATATTCGAATCCGCTTTGGGACAGCATAATTTGATTACACTGCTGAGAAAGGGTAATTCGGAAAGGAAATCCGATACTAAAATAATAAATGTCAGAAAGTCAGGATATACAACAAAAAAAGAGTTAAAAAATATCCTGGAGGGAAGATGTAACGAAACAGATTATTTTTTTCAGGCCTATGATAAACTGTTTGACGGCGACCAAACATATATCAGGATTATGAAGGACACAGACAACATATTGGAACCGATTTTGAATAAGATTTCTAAAGGGACAAAGATAGATAAGATTTGTAATGTTAACCAGGGAATCGTTTCAGGGGCAGATAAACTAACAATCAGGCATATCAATAAATTTGGTATTAAGGGACAAAAAGGTGAAGGGATTTTTGTATTAACTGAAGATGAAATAAAAGATAAAATGTTTGGACCGGAAGAAATGGAACTGTTAAAACCTTTTTTTAAAAACTCTGATATTTCAAGATATAGGTCCAACATTGTAACCGATAAAGGTATTATTTATATAGACAGAGGTTTAAGAAAAATAAATGACAAATACCCTAACATCGAAAAACATCTCAGCAAATATTATCCAATATTATCCCAACGGAGAGAAACTAGAAATGGGTCAATAGAATATTTTCATTTGAACTGGGGAAGGAATGAAAAAATATTTAAGGGAGAAAAAATAGTTGCTCCGCAGAGAAACAAACTAAATACATTTGCATATAACAATGTCTCGTGGTATTCCAGCGCGGATGTATATTATATTACACCCAAAGATAAAAACACGAAACTAAAATATTTACTGGGGATTTTAAATTCTAAGTTGTATTACATCTGGTTTTACTACAGGGGCAAAAGAAAAGGTGAAATGCTGGAATTATATCAGACCCCATTAAAAGAAACACCTGTTGTGTTATCTGAATGCAAAATGAATATAATGATCGAACTGGTTGAAAAGATGCTCAATGAAACTAAAGAACAAAAAATAAGGTCATTACAGTCTGATATAGACAAATTAGTCTACCGTATTTATAAATTGGATAATTCGGAAATTCAATGGGTAGAAAAGCATTCATACCCTTCTTAATTATTACGTTATGGCAAATTGAAGCCGGGATTTGGACATTAAAATAAGTTAAAATGTTGATCCATCATACAACACAGGGCTTCTGTTTATCTTTTGGCGACAATTAGTACACATTTTATTGAAATACGCCTGATAATTATTTATAATTAAATTCATAATGCTCAGTGATATAAAAAATAAAGGATTATTTGGCTTTTAAAAATAGCAGGGGGGATGAAAATATAATGAGAAGCGACTGCGTGACGAAAGGTATACAACAGGCGCCACATCGTTCTTTATTCAATGCACTTGGAATGACAAACGAAGAACTCAATAGACCGTTAATCGGTATTGTTAATTCTCATAATGAAATTGTGCCGGGACATATAAATCTGGATAAAATAGTGGATGCAGTGAAATTAGGAGTGGCCATGGCCGGGGGTACACCCATAGAATTTCCGGCAATTGCAGTATGTGACGGTATTGCCATGGGGCATCAAGGAATGAAATATTCCCTAGTTACAAGGGATCTAATTGCTGATTCAACGGAAGCAATGGTGATGGCGCATGGTTTTGATGCATTGGTCATGGTACCAAACTGTGACAAAAATGTGCCTGGGCTTCTGATGGCAGCGGCAAGGCTGAATATTCCAACAATATTTGTAAGCGGAGGCCCGATGTTGGCCGGAACGATAAATAGAAATAAAACAAGTCTATCTTCTATGTTTGAGGCCGTAGGTGCCTATGCGGCAGGAAATATGACACTTGAAGAAGTGGAGGAATATGAAAAAAGGGTGTGTCCAACATGTGGTTCTTGTTCCGGGATGTATACGGCGAATAGTATGAATTGTTTAACGGAGGCCCTGGGTATGGGGCTAAAGGGCAACGGGACCATACCTGCAGTGTATTCCTCAAGAATCCAACTGGCAAAACATGCGGGTATGCAGATTATGGAATTATTAAAGAAAAATATCAAGCCGAAAGATATTATGATAGAGGATGCTTTTACGAATGCGTTGGCTGTAGACATGGCACTAGGCTGCAGCACAAACAGTATGTTGCATTTACCCGCTATAGCTCATGAAGCGGGTATAGGACTGGATCTGGATATTGCCAATGAAATCAGTGCAAGAACACCGAACCTATGCCATTTGGCACCTGCAGGACCCTCATATATAGAAGAGTTGGATGAGGCCGGGGGCGTATATGCCGTTATGAACGAATTAAACAAAAAAGGTCTTCTGAAAACGAATATTATTACATGTACAGGGAAAACTGTGGCAGAAAATATAGAAGGCTGTATCAATACGAATCCTGAAATTATCAGACCTATCGAAAATCCTTATAGTGAAACCGG
>JAAZJW010000159.1 GCA_012800145.1 Clostridiales bacterium
AATAAGGAATGTATTCCTCATTTGTTATCGGATCCTGATAGATAAGATTTTCTCCGGAATATTCACTATGCTGTTTTAAATCAAAATCTGCTCTATTAGCGATGCCCCAAAGCTCCCCCCAACCAAATGGAAATTTATATTCAAAATCGGTTGTTGCTTTACTGTAATGCGATAACTCCCCCTCGTCATGTTCACGAAGGCGAAGGTTTTCTTCATTCAAATTCAGATTCAAAAGCCAATCCCTACAAAAATCCCTCCAATAGTCAAACCATTCTGTGTCTTCCCCAGGTTTACAGAAAAACTCCAGTTCCATTTGTTCAAATTCCCTGGTTCTGAATATAAAATTGCCGGGAGTAATTTCATTTCTGAATGCTTTTCCGATTTGCCCTATTCCGAAGGGTACTTTTTTCCTTGATGCCCTTAAAACATTTTTAAAATTCAGAAAAATCCCCTGTGCTGTTTCAGGTCTCAGATATATTTCTGTGCCGGAATCCTCAGTCACCCCCTGGAAGGTTTTAAACATCAGATTAAACTGACGGACATCGGTAAAATCATGTGCACCGCATTCAGGACAGATAATGTTTTTCTCCCATATATAGGATTTCATTCTTTCATTAGTCCAGGAATCTACAACAGCTTCTTGATTATGTTCATGCATATAATCTTCTATTAATTTATCCGCCCTGAAACGGGACTTGCATTCCTTGCAATCCATTAGCGGGTCACTAAAACCCTCGATATGTCCCGAGGCCTCCCAAGTTTTTGGATTCATCAGAATGGCAGAATCCAGCCCCACATTATACTCGTTCTGCTGTATAAATTTTTTCCACCATGCTTTTTTAATATTGTTTTTCAATTCCGTTCCAAGGGGCCCATAATCCCACGAGTTTGCAAGGCCCCCGTATATTTCCGAACCCGGAAATATAAAACCCCTTGACTTTGTTAGGGAAATAATTTTTTCCATTAATTTTTCTGTTTTCATTTTGTTTGCCTCCGTTTAATGTTTTTTTGGTAACCTTCGAATGAATTCGAAGCCACATGGTTTTGATACATAGGCAACTTTCGAATGAATTCGAAGCTACAGTGAATTCGAAGCTACAGTGAATTCGAAGCTACATAAAAAATAAAAGTCTTTCATCCCTAACTTTAAAAAGTTAGGGACGAAAGACTTTTCTTCCGCGGTTCCACCCTAATTGGCCAAAAACCCACCTTAACTAACACCGCTCAAGAGTGCCCTTTACTGATACACTGCCGAGCTTGCACCGCCCCCGGCTCGCTAATACAAAATCAGCTACCCCTCTCTATCATTGCGACGCGTTATTTAATTTAAATCCAATTTAACAAATTATAGCGGGTTTGTCAATGATGGTATAAAAAAAACGAATAAAATGCAGAATTTCTATAGCAAAGCAAGAAAGTGGGTTCTTTGTCAGAAATATTCCTCATCCAGATCATCTATAATTTCTCCATATTCTTCCCTATCGATTGTGACATTGTCGGATTTTTCAGCCTTGTCTGTTCTATTATTGCCTGTATCTGAATCTTTTTTGCTTTTAACCATATTTTTAATTTCTGAAACAGTCTCCTCATCCATTTCATTAATATCAACAACCTCGCCGCTTTCTTTAACTATTTCTATAGTTGCCTTAGTAAATAATGCAGCAGCTACTCCCAGCAATGATACTGTGGGATATAGCATGACTCCTATTGCTCCGGCTGTTACAGGAACATTTAATAGGGTTTCCCCATCCTTTTTTAACATAATACGGGACACATTGCCCTTTTTAATAACAGCCTTCAATTTTTCGACAATTTCATTTCCTACCACAGACATTGTATCCATCCAAGTCTTGCCTTGCTTTTCCTCAATAGATATTATGGTTTCTATAACCTGACCATCGTTTTGTTCTAAAGCTTCTTTGGCTTCTTTATAAGAAACCCCGGTTCTTTCTCTGATTATATCAATCTTTTCTAGAGTAACCATGATTCTTTCTCCCCTCATTTATAATTTTTCCGCCATTTCTAAACTTTTAAAATTATATCTGTTAGTATATGTCAATATATATTGTTTTAATACATTTTTAAGTTCATTATTTAGGTATCTACTAACTTTTAAATCTTTTATTTCCTCTATATCCTTGGCAAGCAAATATATGGCCAGTTTAACAGTTGTGTTTCTTATTCTGATTGCAGATGAATCTATATTAAAACACGAAGAACAAAGCAATCCGCCCTGTTCCGCACTAAATTTCCATGATATAGACTGTTTATTTGCACAATGAACACAACCTACAAGGTGAGGCCTGTAACCACTATAATTCATTAACTTTATTTCAAATGCCCGAATAATAGGGTTAATTTCCACATTATCCTCTTTTAATATATACAGTGTCCTTCCCAAAAGGTTGAAAAGTCTATTATTGGTCTGGCCCTCTGTTATCACCGATTCCACCAATTCCAGCAAATAAGCAGCATAAGATAATTTTTTCAGATCTTCCCTTAATGGATAAAATATTTCCTTTACTTCACACTGATTTATGGAATATAAACTTCTACCTTTATATAGTACAAATTCGCTATAAGAAAAGGGCTGTATTCCCGCCAGCAAATTACTCTTAGGCCTATGCGCCCCTTTAGCAATAGCGTTTATCTTGCCAACCTTTCGCGTGAAAATTGTTAATAAACTATCGGTTTCTCTGTATTTCCGGTTTCTTAATACAAAACCTTCTGTGGTAACTAGCATTTTTGATCCTCTATTCTACCTTTTTATATGAGCGAACATTTAAGGTGACCTTCGAATGAATTCGGGGCTACGTTGTTTTGTGCAACCTTCGAATGAATTCGAAGCTACATTGCTCTGTGTTACATTGTTCTGAGCAGCTCTCGAATAAATTTAAGGCTGCACTATTTTAAACAGCAATGAGTTAGGTCATAATGGTAATTCCATTCGCTTCTGACGGGTTTTCAATCCCTGTATAAACACTGTCTTTCCTGTTTTTGTTATAGCAATATTCGTTAAATCCTTCTAAATTTTCGTTACATTCCTTTACATATAGATAAGCATATATATTTCCGGTTTCCTCAAAAATATTCCACATTATTTTATCTAACATAAACAAGTCCCCTTTCATAATAGTGTCTTACACTATTTTTTTGCATTCAGGGGCCTAGTATACATTGTAATTTTTACTATTAATACTTCCTATCCAAACATCTCGACCTATTCATATCCTAAATTTCTTAACATACTGTCTCTATCTCTCCAATTTTCTTTTACTTTTACCCATAACTCCAGATATACTTTTGAGCCTAAAAGTCTCTCCATATCTTTTCTTGCACTCTTTCCTATGCCTTTTAACTTTCTGCCACCCTTGCCGATAATAATAGCCTTATGGGATTTTTTTTCGCAATATATGGTAGCATTTATATCTACTATATCCTGTTCCTTTCTCTTTTCCATTAGGCTAATTTCTACAGCCACTCCATGCGGAATTTCCTGTTCGGTATAGTGAAGGATTTTTTCCCTTATGAGTTCTGCCGCAATCAAACGTTCCGGCTGGTCTGTGATCATATGGTCAGGAAAATATTTTGGGCCCTCGGGTAAATAACTTACTATAAGGTTTGTTAAATTATCCAGATTGGCTCCCTCCAAGGCTGATACCGCTACTATATTTTTAAACAACCCTGTTTTCTCATACTTATTATATAATATATCCAGCCTTTGCTGATCCATTTTATCAATTTTATTTATTACCAGAACAATAGGTGTTTCTATACCTTCCAGTTGTTCTATAATATGTTTATCGTCCGGTCCTATTGAAATACCTTCATCCACTACAAATAATATTACATCTACACCCCTTAATGTTTCCTCAGCTGTCCTGACCATATATTGTCCCAACCTATGCTTTGGCCTATGTATTCCCGGTGTATCCAAAAATATAATCTGAAAATTTTTTTGCGTATAAACACCCTGGATTTTATTTCTCGTGGTTTGGGGTTTATCTGATATAATGGCAATTTTTTCGCCAATTATCTTATTCATAAGGGTTGACTTTCCCACATTTGGCCTTCCTATAATAGTTACAAACCCGGATCTAAATGCCATCATTATAGCCCCCCGTCTGTTTTTTTAAGATTACTAAAAGAAAAAGAATTGGGCAACAGATTATTTATAGTATGTATCATGAAATCATGTTCCGACCTGGCGACTATAATTTTTATTCTACTGCCAAATTCCATTATCACCTGTCTACAAATTCCACACGGATATATATATTCATCCGAATTACCAACTATGGCTATCGCTTCTATGTTGCGTTCACCCTCCGAAACAGCCTTAAATATTGCCGTCCTTTCAGCACAGTTTGTTGCCCCGTAAGATGCACATTCTATGTTGCACCCGGTGTATACTTTTCCTTCTTTGGTAAGCAGTGCAGCTCCCACGAGAAATCCGGAATACGGTGCATAAGCGTTTTGTTTTGCTTCCATTGCTTTTTCAATTAATTCTTCATACGTCAAAAATATCGTCTCCTCTGTTGTTAGGTATTATAATGTAGTAAATTACTATTATTCCATGGTTACATTATTGAAATTTTGTACAATTTGTATCCAGGTTTTGCCCGGGTTCAGTATCAATTCTTCCCCTGTTTCATAATAATATTTTGTGGCTCCTTCATAACTTCCCTTTTTCCATGTTATATCAATAGCTTTCCCACCGGTTATGTATTTTGCCCTGCCTTCTCCAACTGTAGCCATTTTCAAACGCAACTCTTTATCTATTACCTTGGCCGATACCTGCTGTATTATAATATTTGTTGC
>JAAZJW010000160.1 GCA_012800145.1 Clostridiales bacterium
AGAAAAGTGCTTTTTCACACAGTCTGGCGGACCCGTGTGTCCGCCCTTGGCATCCGGATATCAAAAAGGCATTGGGAAGTGATAAGGAATGGACAAAAAATTGTTACTTGCACCTATGAAAGATTCCACGGATTATATACAACTTATAGACAATATTAAAAAGGGAAAGACCCCTATAGTAACATACGGTCTCAACGAAACGCAAAAATCACATATTATATACGGAATTCATGATGAACTGAAAGGGCAGGTTTGCATAATAACACATAACGAAACTGAGGCCAAACAAATACATGAAGATTTAAAATTTTATGCGGGGGACAAAGCCCTGTTATTCCCGACAAGGGATATATTGTTTTATAACATGGAGGCAATAAGTCATAGCACGGAAGATGAAAGAATGGCTGTAATAGAAAAAATCATCGAAAATGAAAGCTGTATTGTTGTTGTATCGGTGGAAGCGTTGCTTCATCAATTATCCCCTCCAGATTCTTTTATCGAAAACCGGATAAGTTTCGAAATAGGGAAAACGGTGGATTTAGATAGTGTGATAGGAACCCTTATCCTTCAGGGTTATGAAAGAATGGATATAGTGGAGGAACGGGGACAGTTTGGGATAAGAGGGGATATAATAGACATTTTTCCGGGATCGTCGGAAACACCCTATAGGATAGAACTGTTCGGAGATGAGATAGATTCTATCCGCTGGTTTCAAGTAAATACACAGCGTTCTATGGACAAGGTGGACTCTGTAAAGGTTTACCCCGCAAAAGAGACGGTTATAGGGGATTTTAATGTGGAAAAAATAATTTCCGGACTGTATAAGGACTACCAATCTGTCAGCAAAAAAATGGATATAGATGCGGGGCGGAATTTGGAAGAAAAACTCGAAGAGACCACGGAGAAATTAAAAGGGCTGGGGGATTTTAGAGGCATAGAAAGGTTCCTGCCCTATGTATACGAAGAACCGAGCACCCTACTGAATTATTTCAACAAGGATGCTATTTTTATATTGGATGATCCCGACCGATTGAGGGAGAGGGCAGACAATTATACGGGTGAATTCCGTCAAAGTTTTGGTGTTCTTTTGGAAAGGGGAAATGTATTCCCGAAACAGGAAAAATTAATACTTGATTATAATAAAACAGCAGCAAAACTTAAAGAGCACAGGCTGGTGGCACTGAGTCTATTACCCAAAGCCATCAGGGATTTTCAGGTGCAGGAAATTGTCAGTTTTGATGCGAGGCCCATGCAATCCTTCAACGGCAAAATGGAGCCCCTGGCAAAGGAAATAAAAAGATTGCAACACATGGGTTATAGGATAGTATTGGTTCCCGGCACAGGGGAAAGGGCTTCCAGGCTGTCCGAATTTCTGAAGGATAACGGGATAAATACAGGCTTTACCTCCACTGTCAAAAATGACATAGCCGCCGGGGAAACAGTTATAGTCAGCGGTAATCTGCGCAGAGGTTTTGAATATATAAAAAACAAATATGTACTTCTGACGGATTTTGAAATTTACGGTGTCCATAAACAACAGCGGAAGACAACCAAGAGAAAAGGCGCCTCACTGATAAGAACATCTATAGATCTGGATTTAGGGGATTATGTGGTACATGAAGGCCACGGTATCGGAAAATATGTGGGGATAAAAGAACTCAAGGTAGAAGGAGTAAGAAAGGAATATTTTAAAATTGCCTATCTGGGGGAGGATTTTTTATATGTACCCATAGACCAAGCAGGCCTTATACAAAAATATATGGGCAGTGAAGATGTCCCGCCCAGGTTGAATAAACTGGGAAGTGTGGAGTGGTCAAGGGTAAAGACAAAGGCAAAAAAGGCAATAGAAGATATGGCGGAAGATTTGCTTAAGCTCCATGCAGAAAGGGAAAGGACAAAAGGGTTCAAATTCAGTGAAGATACGGATTGGCAAAAACAATTTGAAGATATGTTTCCCTATGTGGAAACACAGGACCAACTGAAATGCATAGAAGAAGTAAAGAGGGATATGGAAAAAGAAAAGGCTATGGACAGGTTGCTGTGCGGCGATGTGGGATACGGCAAAACGGAGGTATCTATCCGTGCAGCCTTTAAAGCAGTTATAGACAATAAACAGGTAGCATTTTTAGTTCCCACAACAATTTTAGCCCAGCAGCATTATAATACGTTCAAACAGAGATTTTCGGGATTTCCCATGAATATAGAAATGCTCAGCCGTTTCAAGAATCCCAAGGAACAAAAACAGATCCTGGAAGGAATGAGAACGGGCAATATAGACATAGTTATCGGGACCCACAGATTGTTATCTGAAGATGTGCAATTTAAGGATCTGGGGCTTCTTGTGGTGGATGA
>JAAZJW010000161.1 GCA_012800145.1 Clostridiales bacterium
CTGTACCTCAAAAGGGGTAACCCCTCCTTCGTTATTGTTGTGAATACAAGTTCACCTTCTTCACCATAGGGAAGAGGCTTTAGGGTAACAGGGTCAACTATTTCAGGTATGAAGTGTTCTTCCCATATGTGCAGACCGTTTTGACATTCGCATTCTATGGCAACTCCCGGTCCCATTATCTCCGATAAACCATATATATCATAGGCTTTAATATTTAATTTTTCTTCTATTGTTGCTCTCATACTTTCTGACCAGGGTTCTGCTCCGAATATGCCGGCTTTCAGGGATATATCGGAAAGATCTACTCCCATATCTTCAATTGCTTCTGCCAGATGGATTGCATAGGAGGGTGTACAGCATAGTACCGTTGCCCCGAAATCCTTCATAAGCATTATTTGTTTTTCAGTGTTTCCACCTGACATAGGGATTACTGAAGCTCCCAATCTTTCCGACCCATAATGAAGTCCTAACCCTCCGGTAAAAAGTCCGTAACCATAGGATACTTGAACGATAGAATCGCTGTCGGCACCTGCACACACCATCGAACGTGCCACAATTTCAGACCAAATTGCTATATCATTTCTTGAATAACCCACCACCGTCGGTTTTCCTGTTGTCCCGCTGGAAGCATGAACCCTCACTATCTGTGACATGGGCTTTGCGAACAATCCATAGGGATAATTGTCCCTCAAGTCCTGTTTTGTTGTAAAGGGGAGATTTGCCAAATCGTCCAAGGAATTTATATCCTCGGGCATTATTCCAATTTTTTGGAATTCATTCCTATAGAAGGGCACATCGTGGTAAAGCCTTGAAACCAGATGTTTCAAATTCTCCAATTGGAGTTCTCTGAGTTCCTCCCTTTTCATACATTCCTTCGTTTCGTTCCAATACATTTTTTGCTTGGTTTTTAAAACCATTTTAATTCCTCCTATTTTCGATCAATAAGTCCACCAATTCCATTGTCCGGCACATCCTCAATTGATTAAAATTGAGCATATAAAAAGCCCCTATCCGTTAAAGGACGAGGGGCTAACCCGCGGTACCACCTTGATTGACTGATATTTATACAGTCCGCTCAATTAAGAATACGCAACTTATTGTTTTAATATTCCTTTCTACTAACGTAAGAATAACGATCAGACCTACTATATATTTCAGCCGATTACTTATGAGGGAACTTCACCAAAATTCCAATTATCGGTTTCCACCTGTTCCGATTCTCTGTAAATTTTCCTAGTGGATACTTTCCTCAATCATTGTATCTGTTTTTATAAACTTTTTTAACATTATATTCGTTTTCTAAGTATTTGTCAATTATTTTAGGCTATTTTAAATGTGGCTATTTTTAAATCTGTGGTACAATATACAGTAGTATGGTACGTAAATGAAATGTGGTATCACAAAGGGGGAAATTTTCTTGCCGGAAATGTCATCTTTTTATGGAATAAGGGTAACGGGGTGAAACCTTTATGAATTATAAAGTTATTCAGGTTGTCCCAACAAGGGACTTTGAGGTATATGTTTACTTTGCTGATGGAAAAATTAAACTTTTTGATGCTAAGGAGTTAGTTCAAAAAGGGGTTTTTAAACAATTGCAAGATATGGATACATTTATTAGCACATGTACTGTTCTTAACGATACGTTAGCATGGGATCTAAAGGGAGATTATGATGCTACCGAATGTTTAGATATAGATCCCATTACTTTATATAATGAATGTCCGGAGGTTGAGGAACCGGATATAGCTGAAGGTTAGGGGATTATCTGACTGTGTACAGTCCATGGCATTTTTCATAACGTGGAAGGGGGACAAAATGGACAAAAATAGATCACATATTTTGATTATAATACTTATCATATCTCAGGTGATATTAATTTCAAAAATTAGTAATTTACAAAGACAGGTAGAAGGAACCAATATAGGAATGAATAATTTGAGCAACCGTATAGGAAACGATATGAACGCCATTTATTCAAATGTCAATGAAATGTTGAGACAAAAAGCAAGTATTATTGAAAGTGCCGCCGCGAAAATCGGGAAGGTTGATACAGATGAATTTACAGTGCCTATTACATTTACCCTTACCCCGAAGGAAGTTAGCGAGAATACTGCTGTCAGTCTCGATTTTGATGGTGAACTGTTTCCCATGGATAAAAACGACACAACTTTCGTTGCAACTGTTTCACGTAATATTTTCGGCGATGCAATGCCTAAGATTGTGATAGATGAAAACGGTGTAAAGAAAACAACACATGATGATCAAATCAATATTCCAAGTATTAAAGAGAAAGTTTTTCCGATAATGTTTCCAAGACTCGCGGGAGAAGCAAAATTTGACGGCAAGACCTACAGCAGAAAGGGAAATCTCAGTGCAGATATTAAAGAAATATCTTCGGAAATAGAATTCAGGGAGATACGACTTGTTATCGAGGTAGACGATAAGGTGTTTGCTGACAAAACCATACCGAAGGAAACATTTTTCCGTGATGGATATGAAATAGATGAAAAAATACCTTTGAATAATGGGCAAACTTGTATAATGAAAATTGTTGCCACAGATAGTATTGGCTTTGAGCATCATTATACCGGAGACAGGTGGGACGCAGGTTCTAATCATCAGAGAGAACCATGGTTTGGCGATGAGCAAATTTATTCCCCCGATGGAAGCCTGCTTTGGCAATCCGACAAATGGATACCCTTAGAAGGCAACAGTAATAACACGTAGAAACAGTCCCCCTATGTTGGCTGGGGGGCTGTCAGGCTGTGTGAAAAATGTCATCTTGACCCAACACTCAAGATTTTTGGTTAATTATCGCCATTGTCCCATGATTGTATAGCATACGTGCAAGACATTCTATCGATATATCAGCGCCACTGGCCAGGTGTGTCAAAACACTTCTGCTGCCGACAGCGGCACTCTTGATATTCAGTTGGCTGCCGATGGTATCCCGGGGGAGTTCGGTGAAAGGTCCTGAAAACCCCGCCCCTTATCCCAGCTAAATTTCTTGTCTGTGTTCATTGCATAGATTAAAGATTATTTACACAAAATAATCCTGAGGTGATGAAATCATGAAAAAAATTGGAATAGAAGAGGGCCTAACAAATGTAGCTGATTTTTTAACGGATGAAGGTTATTCTGTGAAACAATTAAGCGGTTCCATGGATGAAAATCTATCGTCACTGAAAAATTTTGATGCTATTGTTGTATCAGGTCTCAACACAAATATGTTCGGGTATGACAATGTAAAGGCCAATGCATCAATAATAGATGCGGACGGTTTAACACCACAGGAAGTAAGGAATATGATTGAACGGCAAATTGATACATAGTAACACACATGTTGTTTTATAACATGCGCGGGGCGTTAGACTGTGTGAAAAATGTCATCCTGAGCGAAGCGAAGGATCTCAAATGGCCTAAAAACGAGATTCTTCGCTACACTCAGAATGACAAAAAGCGAGAAAAGTGCTTTTTCACACAGTCTGGCGGTCCTTGACTGCCCGTTTTTTGTTGGTTCTTCCATATGGATTGATTTATCCCATCATACAAAATTCTAATACTATTACTAGTTTCCATTTGTTCACACTATTGCATATATTAATGATTATTTGCGCAAAATAATCCTGAGGTGATAAAATTATGAAAAAAATCGGGATAGAAGCAGGCTTGACAAATGTAGCAGATTTTTTAATCAGCAAGGGGCATTCTGTAAGAACGTTGGATGGACTGATGGTTGAGGATGTGTCATCCCTAAAAAATCTTGATGCTATTGTAGTAGGGGGCCTCAGTGCAAACACAATCGGATATGATGATCCGGAAATTAAGGCGCAATTGATAAACGCAGACGGTTTAACACCACAAGAGGTAGAGAACAAAATCAACGAGTAAATTAATATGTAACAATGTCCACCCCGAAACCCATACGGTAATTACTGTATGGGTTTGGTATTTTAACCAACAAAATGTAAGAAATTTGTAAGGATTATAGTAGTAGAATTTTAAAAAGTATGTGTTACTATTGTTACAAGAGATATCTCGGAAATAGGGGTGAAATGCAAGATGTATAACATACTTGTCGTCGACGATGAAAAGGAAATAACCGATGCTATAGAAATCTACCTGAAAAATCAAAACTATAATGTTTTCAAAGCATATAACGGAATACAGGCTTTGGAGATATTCGACAAAGAAGAAATACATTTAGTGCTTATAGACATTATGATGCCGAAACTGGATGGAACAAAAACCACAATTAAAATAAGGGAAAAAAGTCCCGTGCCTATTATATTTTTATCCGCAAAATCAGAAGACATGGATAAAATATTGGGACTGAATATCGGGGCAGATGATTACATCACAAAACCCTTTAATCCCATGGAACTTCTCGCAAGGGTTAATTCCAATCTCAGAAGGTACACAAGTTATTCAAACAACGGCACATCAAGGGATAATTTACTAAAAATAGGCGGCATAGAACTTAGGGACGACAGTAAGGAGCTGGTGGTAGACGGCAAAGTAGTTAAAATAACTCCCCTGGAATATAAAATTCTATATCTATTGATGAGCAATCCAAATAAAGTATTTTCCATAGAAGAAATATATGAAAAAGTATGGAAAGAGCCTGCATATAATCCGGATACGGTAACGGTGCATATAAGAAGGATTCGAGAGAAAATTGAAATCAACCCGGGAGAACCAAAATATTTAAAGGTGGTGTGGGGCATTGGATACAAATTTGAACAACCAAAACGATAGCGGTGAAGAAGCCGTGCCGGCCAAAAAAGACGGCAACGGCAAAGAAACTTCGTTGGACAACATAAATGACAATGATGAAAAAATCATATTAAATAAGGGAAACGATAACGTAAGAAAAAACGTTTTGGGCAGAAAAAACGACAAGAATTTTCTCGAAACTTCTGTTGTAACAGTACTAATAATACTTATATTTGCGACAGTTTCGGTAATAGGTTATTTACCTATAAGGAACGCTTATTTTCCCGTCAAAGATAATGTAAAGAACTATATGGAGGACAGCGGCACCAGTGGCATGGCATATGATATAGCACGTTTGACGGAACACCTGCAACGTTTTGTAAACCGGACAGACAACTGGCCGAGCGATAGATATGCAAACATAAAAAGTGTTAAATATAAAATATATCCTTTGGTAGAAGACGAAAACCCGGAACAGATTTCAGAGAACAGTACAGGTGAGGACAGAGAAAACACGGATGTGGAGGGGGATTCCGGAAGGGAAACATCTATAGATATGGCAGAAAACGAAATTGACGAGAAAACAACCGCGGAAAGAAAACAAAATATAGCGGCCAAAAGAAGATCTTTGACTAACATGCCGGGTGTTTCGGACGGCGAGTTTCAGGAAGAAGTAGACAACAGCCTTTTATATATTAAAATTACCTTTGATGAAAAGGGCCAACCGGCGGTGGAATCTGTCCTAGGGGATGTACTTGAAGACAAAGGAACCAGGTTCAACAAGAACTTAATTGCCCGATACCTGGAAACCGGCGGCATGGAAGGATATGCCAATCTGGAAGCAATATATATTATTCCGCAGGATTTTGAAAGTTACAATGATGCATTCACCTTAAACATGAAGGAAAATCATGTTTTTCCGGATTATACTATTCTTATTTTAATAATAGGGGCGGCAGGTATCCTGATTTTGATCATAGCAGCCTTTGCAATACCCTATTCATCACAGAATAAAACAGCTATTTGCAGGGGATTTAACAAAATGTCTTTGGAGCTGAAACTTGCTGCTTGGGTATTGCTTATAGGATTGTGCGGTATCAATGTGGCTGTACTTGATAGTCATAGTTATGGTTACATCAACCCTGTTACAAGGATAGTATATGATGTAAATCCACATTTTTATGTAATAGGAATACCCATAACCTTTATGCTGTACCTACTCATTTATCTGGGTGCTGTTTATATAAAATATGTCTATTATACAGGATTCAGGGAAGGGCTTATAAATAACAGTTTCCTAGGGAAAACATCTGTATTCCTCATTAAAGAAACAGGAAAGATGCTAAACAGGCTTATGGCCATAGATTTAAGGGAAGATAATCAAAGAAGATTAATAGGGATAGCAGTAATGAATTTTCTGGCCATAATAGTATTGGGTTCGGGCGGTCACTTCGGCTTTATTTTAGCTGTTATATATAGTGTTGTTGTGTTCAAATATATATTGGGGTTAATAGAAAATGCTGCGGAACTGAATTTGGCAAGTGAGCAGGTTTCGGCAGGTAATTTTGATATTAAAGTCGATGAAGACATGGGCATATTAGCTCCCATAGCCCAAAATCTGAACAATATCAAACAAGGATTCAGCCTAGCGGTAGATAAGAAAATAAAAAGTGAAAGGATGAAATCGGAACTTATTTCAAATGTATCCCATGACCTTAAGACCCCGCTGACTTCCATTATCACGTATGTAGATTTATTGAAAGACGGAGATATTGAGCCTGATACACAAAAAGAATATATAGATATAATAGATAAAAAATCACAGAGGTTAAAAATGCTGATAGAAGACCTGTTTGAAGCCAGCAAAGCCACAAGCGGTAACATGGACCTTAATTTAGAGGACATAGATATAATTGCACTGTTCAGACAGACCTTGGGGGAGATGGAGGAGAAAATAAACGAAAGCGACCTCCAATTCAAAATAAATGCCCCTGAAGGCAGGGTTATATGCAATCTGGATGGTAGGAGAACCTATAGGGTGTTTGAAAATATTATGAGCAATATATTGAAATACTCTATGGAAAACTCCAGGGTATATATAGATGCTGTGCAAGATGAGCATAAGGTGAGCTTTACGTTCAAAAATATTTCTGCCCATGAAATGAATTTCGATCCGTCTGTGATTGCCGAACGTTTTACAAGAGGGGATGAATCCCGCTCTACCGAGGGTTCCGGGTTGGGGCTTTCGATAGCTAAAAGCCTTGTGGAACTTCAGGGTGGGAATCTGGACATAATTATAGATGGGGATTTATTCAAGTTAATTGTTATATTTCCCACAGTCCATTAAATTTACACGGAAACGGTTGCCTATTTATTGCTGCAAGGGCAGACACGCAGGTCTGCCCTTATTTTCCAGAGGTGGGAGACCAGAGGTCTCCCCTACAATATTGCTTTACGGCTGCAACACTGCCTTATAATATGCAGGGGCGACAGACTGTGTGAAAAATGTCATCCTGAGCGAAGCGAAGGATCACAAATGGCCTGAAAACGAGATTCTTCGCTACACTCAGAATTTGCACGTGTTACCCACACTACGATAAACGAAAGCATTATTGTAAAATATAGATCCTTCGCGGGTCAAGCTAATCCTGTTCGTCTCAGGATGACAAAAATGTGGGGCTTTCATAGCAATGACAA
>JAAZJW010000162.1 GCA_012800145.1 Clostridiales bacterium
ACGCTCAGAATTTATACGTGTTACCCACACCACGATAAACGAAAGCATTATTGTAAAATATAGATCCTTCGCGGGTCAAGCTAATCCTGTTCGTCTCAGGATGACAAAAATGTGGGGCTTTCATAGTAATGACAAAAAGCGGGAAAGGTGCTTTTTGACACAGCCTGACGTTCCCTTGACATCTCCCGACATAAATAAGGGTACTGCCTCTTGATTCGTCAAGTGACAGTACCCTTATTTTAATTGTTTATAGAACACGCATGGAAAAATCATGGTTTTATTTGAAAAAAATTCTTTTCGTTGAAATATAGTTGCTCAAATTGAGACTCAGGGGACAGGTAGAGATTGCTGAAAAAGTCCCGGATTATGTCATTGTGAATGTAAAGAAGTGGAATGAAGAATCCTTAAATCATTATATCCATTCAATTTCCATTCCTACACCTACTTCTACAATTGGCATATGCTTTGCCATTGCTATCTTGCTTTCTAAAGACACACAGTGGCAGGGATATAGCTCCGGTATTTTCTCTTTGCGTAAATACTCAACTGTGCCTTCCAGTTGCTCATCTTGTTCAAGTAAATGAAATCCGCCTATAACACCGAGAACCCTTGTATCCTTACAAACTTCTTTTGCATATTCAATTATCCCGCATATCCCGCTGTGTGAGCAGCCTGTGATGATATATATCCCGTCTTTCGTCTTATATACTAAGGCTGTATCATCGATATTATCATCCGGCATTTCTTGACCCTTGATAACTACAGTTCCCGTAATTCTTCTTTTTTCAAAGTCAAAACGGGGCGGTATTTCGCCTAACATAATAATATTTTCACTTATTTGAACCGGTTCTTTTGAAAAATAGGTTTTATACAGTGACGAAACTTCCTCTTTCGAAAGTGGTGAACCTGTATCCAAACCGTTAAGAAATTTATACTCAAAAGTCAATGGATGGGCATACAGTTTTATGTTTTGTGTATCAAAATTTTCACTTAAACTGGGAAGGCCTCCCGTGTGATCTATATGCCCATGGGATATAGCAATAACATCAAGCCCGGCTAAATCTAAATTCATCGCCTTGGCATTTCTTATAAATGCATCTGAATAGCCTGCATCAAAAAGTATTTTTGTACCTTCGTCCTCGATATAGTAGGATACCGCCGGTTCCCCTAAATAATATTCATCGATAAACGTATTGTTATCCATTAATACAGTTAATTTCACAACAGTCCCCCCTTCTATATAGTTTGGGGCGTATATCTCGCCTTATAAAGTATATATACCTTATATCTAATTATTCTGCAGTAGCATCTGCATCCTCCGGGCCAAGTACGGATAGTTCGTATTTCCCCGGATGACTTTTTCTGTAGGCTTCCATGAGTATATATATTACAACACCTATTAAAAAGTATATTCCCAGTGAAGCGTACGCTGCTAAAGGTAATGACAGAGCCGCTCCTACCATAATCCCGATGGACACTATCATCCCTACTATAAACAACGCATCTCCTCCCGGTGCCGTAAAAGGTCTGTCCCACTCGGGATGTTTTCTTCTCAATATCATTGCATCCAGACAGCACATAAAATATACTATCCCTGCCGCAATACATGACACTCCGTAAATATATTCTATCCAGTTTTCACCGGTGAAGCAACAGAAGAAAATTGAGAACAACAGAACAACAAAATTTGCAACATATGGTTGACCAAATCTATTTGTTTTGGTTAATACTTTTGGCAAATGATTCAGTTCGGCTGATCCGTATAGTAATCGTGCTGATGATACCCAAAATCCCATCAAGGTTGTAAATGTATGCAGAATTCCGGAAATGAGGGCTAATGTACCGATTATTACCGGCAATCCGAATTTATTAACCAGTTCCACCTCGGGAATGGTCATAGCCGAAATTTCCGATAGGGGTGCGGAACCTCCCATAGCTAAAAATACGGTACAGTATACAACGGCAGGAATAAAAATTGCAATCAGAACAATTTTCCACATATGTTTTCTTGGAAAATTTGTTTCCTCGATCATCGTAGGGGTCATTTCAAAACCGATGAATTTTAGGGAAAATACCGCGAAAGTCATAAAAAGCGCTTTCTTGCCATTAGGCAGCAGACCACCCTCTTTGACTATATTGGCAAAAGACCAATGGCCGCTTGTGAATAAGCTGAACGCAACCAGTATCGATATAGCCAGCATGGAAAAGACCAGTACATTCGCTATGTTGCCTGTGATACTGATGTTGAAATTGGAAATTATATACCATGCTACAACAAAAGATACTGCAACCCAAAATACAACATTTGGCGGCATCGGAATAAAAAAACCTAGTACAGTTGTAAATATAAAAGCCATCATCGGAGGTTCAACTACTTGGATTAAGAACATAAGCCACTGTGCAGCCCAACCCGCCTTATGCCCAAAGGCATTTGTTGTCCAAACATCTACTGACGAAGTAAAAGGTAGCATGGCCGTCAGTTCTCCAAAGGTCAATCCGATAGGTATAAGCAAGAGCCCCAGTATTGGAAAAATAAAGGCGCATGAGCCACCTGTTAACGATATCATATAGCCTGCCTCAACTATCCAACCACCGATTACAGCTCCTGAAGCCAATGCAATAACCTGAGTAAAAGAAAGATTTCTATTTAATTTATTTTTTGAGTCCTTTTCTGACACCCGGATCATCTCCTTTACAGAATTAAAAATGCTGGGTATTAGCTATTTAATTCATAAATTTGTTAATAACCCTAGCCCTGTAGTAATTACACGAAGGTTATTTAGGATGGGCAAAATACAAAATAATTTCATTGTTTTATGTCTATTTAGGTATGTTTCTAGAATCCAGTTTCCATAGGTCTACTGCATTTTTCCTTAACAGGTGATCGCCTGCAAATACAGCTTCATCTTCAGTCATGTTGCCTTCGGTAACCAGCTCTGTAAGTACCTCAGCCAATAAATTCCTGACTCTGTGGGCAACAGCCGGAACCAAAAATGGATTATACTGATCCGCACCATACGCTATGATCTTATTGCAAGGTATTCCCGTTAACCAATCTTTCATAAATTGTCTAAATGAAAGTGGAGAAAGAATATCCAGCCATGATGCATTGATGTAAACATTCGGGAATATATGAGATATGGCACCTAAAACACGAAGATATGGAAAACTTGTATGAAGTAAGTTAAATTTAGCCTTGGGGTATCGTAAAAACAGGCTTATTAGTTTTGATGGGTCGCCATTATTCAAAGGTCCGCCATGACTTAGCCCCAGGGTGCCTGTGTGAATTTGTATAGGCAAGTCAAGCTCAATAGCCAGTTGAACGAGATGGTTTTGAATGTAGTTTTGAAACGGAATCATTTCATCTATGCCAATTGCCACGGAAGCCCCGGCACCGCCACGTGCAGGCATCTTAAGAATACGATCCAATGCTTTAGAGGCTTCGAATTCACCTGTGATTTGGAAATTAAAATCCCGAATATATGGCCAAATATGCCATTTTAACCCTACCAGACCTTTGTCTACCGATTTTTCAATCAGGGTGTCCAAAGCTTCGACATAGGTTTTTAATGAATAAATGTCTTTGCCGCTTTCTTGTTCCAGTCTATATACATCTCTTCTTTTCTGGATGGTTGCATAGGTATCTGTGTACAATTGAGGAGCGAATAAATTTGTGGAAGGACATTCTTCTATATTCATTACCACATTACATATAGTCCCAATATTAGCTCCCTCGGTTAATATTTCTTTATAGACACCCGGTTTTTTATAATCATTAATTTTGTCCTGGATCATAGGAATGGTTTTTTCATCTAAATCATCGCAGTCGAAAAATAACCTTAACGCGGTGCGAACCACATCACCTGATCCTATGTTTTTAACATAAGGCCAATATGGCTTTATGAGTTCCCATTTTTTTAGAGCATCCAATTCTTTTGCAGAATCATAACCAATATCTACCTTCCAGCGCTCATCCATTATTGCAGGTAAGGCATCCATGTCCATGCCGGCATTGACTAAATCTGCTCCCGCATATCCTAACAGAGATGTAAAGTCCTCTTTTTCGGATATCCAGTCTTCTTCTTTAGATAGGTGATTATGAGCATCCACAATACTTATTTCATCTAACTTTTTTCTTAAATCCGCATATAAGTTACTGTTACTCATATTAAACAACCTCCCCAAAATATATTATTAGGTATTTCCGGTTCATTCTTTGGTTCTGTTCCTTCTGCTAACTGTGTATCCTTGAATTCTTAGTAGGTAACAGCTCATTTGTCATTCACCCTCATAATTAAATCCCCCCTTAAAATTATATTTCTTACAGTAAACCTAGTATAAAGGTACCATGTAGCGTATTATGTAATCATTGTCTGATATAATCAAAAAGTGATTACCTGAACAAAAAAAACATAGATTCCGACAAAATATGCATATAAATAATCCCCCAGAAAATTGTTCCGGATGTCAGGATAAGATATAATATAATTATCAATTATTTAAATCCTCGATCCAGAAAAAATAATACTAGGAGCGATTTATATGCATGGGATTTTAATTGTAGATGACGAAAAAATTGAAAGAAACTATTTAAAAAGCATTATCAATAAATATCCTTCTAAATATTTGTTGGTAGGAGAGGCCTCTAATGGTGAGCAAGCTAAAAGAATAGCTTTCGACAAAAAACCTGATGTAATAATAATGGATATAACGATGCCGCTTTTGGATGGTCTTCAAGCATCTAAAGCAATTAAATCAAAATATGAGAGTACTGTGATTATACTGAACAGTGCATATTCCGAATTTGAGTTTGCGCAAAAAGCGGTGAATTATAATCTGGATGCATATTTATTAAAACCTGCAAGCGAAGAGGCAATAATTGAAACCATCGAATCCTCTTTGCATAAAAACAAATATCATGGGGAGACAGGATTAGATCAAGATTTTGGGAAGTCAACATATAATTGGAATTATCCTTATTCAATAGTCGATAAAATTGTTGATTCCGTGCTGATTAAGGACTTGGATCTATTAGAAAACAGTACTGATGAATACATTAATTATCTGAGAACTGTGACTGCTAATGTTAATGAGTACAAGCTTTTTATAATTAATACAGTTTTTGTTTTAATCAGAACCCTGACAAAAATTCTCAATAAAGAGGATATCAAAATTTTAGAATCTAAGGGTTATCTGTGCAAACTGAGCCAAGCACAGTATTGGCACGAAATTTTATATAATACGGAGGGATTTTTTGAATTAATGCTGGCTTTATTAAAAAATAATTATTTTTATTACACTAGCCTTGCCAACCAATTAGCAAGCTATATCGATGACAATTATAAGAATGATATTTCCCTGGAACTGCTTTCTGAACTGTTCCACTTCAGTCCGGCACATATTTCGAGAAAATTCCATCAAGAAAAAGGCTGCACAATCAACGAGTATGTCCGGAATAAGAGAATTAATCACGCAATTTATCTCCTGGAGAATTCAACCATTACCATTGGAAATATATCTTCAATGTCCGGTTTTTCGAATATATCACATTTTAACAGAATATTTAAATCTACAACAGGGAAGGTTCCCTCAGAATATAGAAAGAAAGAGGATCTGTAAAATGCATG
>JAAZJW010000163.1 GCA_012800145.1 Clostridiales bacterium
CCGGCAATCCGATTTCAATCTGCCTGTCAAAACGCCCGGGTCTTAAAAGTGCTTCATCTAAAATATCCAGCCTGTTGGTAGCCGCTATGACTACAATACCTTCACTTCCCCTAAAACCCGACATTTCTGCCAAAAGTGCGTTCAGGGTTCTGTCAGATTCATCGCTACTCCCGAAACCACGGTCCCTCTTTTTTCCCATGGCATCTATTTCATCTATAAATATAACACATTTCTTTTTTTCTTTGGCTTTCTTGAACAAAGACCTTATCCTGCCTGCTCCAAGCCCCGCATATACCTGCACAAAATCAGAGCCCGATACTGCCAGGAAATCCACACCGGCCTCACTTGCCAGGGCCTTTGCCATAAGTGTCTTACCCGTCCCTGGGGGACCATACAAGATTATCCCCTTTGGCATTCTGGCGCCATATTTCTTATATTTCTGTGGGTTTTTTATAAAATCCACAAGCTCCATAATATTTTCTTTTGCTTCTTCATTACCTGCAATATTACTAAACTTTATATCGGAATCTTCTTGTGTTGAAAAATCCATGCTTGACATTTTATCATATTCCTTAGAAGCTTGCTGCAAACCGTTTTTTGATAGGTAAATTACTATCCCCACAAAACCAACAATCATTGCAACGGTAAGAATAATTTGTCCAATGGAATATTGCCCACTTGTTTCCTTCACCTCTATATTTTTTGTTAACATGTTTTCCTTAAAACCATCTATCCTTGGGTTGTCTGTTTTAAACTGTGTTCCATCCTTAAATTCCCCTTTTAGATAAGCAGAATCGGATATACTTATAGACCTAATTTGATCGCTGTCAACCTTTTCTAAAAATTCCAAATAGGAAATTTCATGAATAGGCTTCTTAAATTTCATATTATATACACTCAGTGAAACAATTGATATCAAAATTAATGTTAAAATCGTAAAGATTATCAGATTTTTTTTGTTCATCTTGCCAAATTTTATTTTTAACACAAAAAAACCCCCTTTAGTTCCTAAATTTTAAATTTGATATGTATAGGGTGGTTTACACATTATATTAACATAATGTCGATGCCGTGTAAAGCCTATAGCCATCTTACCATAATCCTCCTTCAAATACTTAAAATGAAATACCTAATGATAGGTAAAATTTAGGCCAATAGGTATTTATATAATAATTTCTGTTTTCATCAAAAAGTGTTTCATTCCCATTGTATAAATACAAAAATTCCCCCAATTTTCTGTAGAATAACAAAATAGTTATAAAGGAGGGCCATAATACTGATATTGCCTGTTTTTATCATTGACATAGTATTTGTAACATAGTATTATAACTATATGGCAGGGGGGCGTAGTTCAGTTGGGAGAGCGCTTGACTGGCAGTCAAGAGGTCAGGGGTTCGAATCCCCTCGTCTCCACCAAACAGAAAAACCTACAATTTTATTGTAGGTTTTTCTGTTTGTATTGCCGTAACTGTAATATACATTGCACTAAAAATAATAGCATCCCATGATACAGGGAGGTATCTCAGTAAATTACTGATTAATAGTTCGATGAAAAAATATCTTTCAGGATTTCTACAAAAATTTACTGGTAACCCTGCTCCAAAATTCGAAGTCCTCCAACCTGAGCATTTTTATTTTGCGGTTTGCCAATCTTGTACCAACCTCAGTGATATTATTATACCTGTGTTCCACACCATCAATTACAATAACCAGAGAACTTTCAAAGTAATATTCCGGAATAACTTTGATTACCGCATTACTGGGTAGAATAATACTCGAAGTAAAAGAGCGATAAACATTTGTATTAATGGGAGCCAAGGGCGTAATCTGTAAAACATCTAAACTGGGGTCTATTATGCTTCCACCGGCCGAATAGTTATAGGCGGTACTTCCTGTAGAAGTAGATATAAGAATCCCATCTCCACTAAAATGTTGAACCAGGTTGTTATCAACGTAAATATCTAAATGAATTACATGGGATTTATTACCCTTAATGACTATTTCGTTAATTCCCATTATTTTTATACAACTACTTTTCGCACAGATGATTGATTTGATAGGAGTGATTTCTTGTATGCTATAATCTTTGGCTATATATTTTGAAATCAGGTAATCCAGTTCTTCGGGTGTTATTTCCGTGAAAAAACCGAGATGGCCTGTATTTATCCCCACTATTGGAATATCGGGAAAATTATGTTCTCTTAAAGCTTTTAAAAATGTGCCGTCTCCACCTATGGATACGATTAATTCCGCCTTTTTTTCCAAGGTATAGCTTACCAGATACCCAAGCGAACTTAATTTTTCCTTTAAATCCTTCGCTGTATCAACGGATAATTCCCTGTTATTGTGTACAATACTGATAATTCTACTAGACTTCATAGATATTCTCCTTTATTATTAAAAACATAGCTGTTTGTCCATTATACACAATTATTGTGTAAAAATTAATACATAAAATAATAATTATTTTAAAATAATTGAATTCAGCCCATAATGCAAGTACCCAAACCCTGTATTTGATAATAACATAATTCTAGGCTAAATAAAAAAAACCTTCAATAAAAATAATTTAATTTAGTCCATTGCATGGGTTAACCCCTGATAATTTTCCTTTTAACAATAATATAGTAAATTAATTTAACGAAGGAGATAAAAATGATAGTAAAAAACAGGCAAGAAGAAGATAAAATTGTTTATGAGGCAGAACAGGACGATGACGGAAAAACGTTAAAAGAAGTTTTAAAAGGAAAATTAAATTTTTCCAGCCGCTTGTTGTCCAGGTTAAAACAAAGTAAAACCATTTTTATTAATGAACAGTATTCAAAATATCATGAGGTAGTAAAAAAAGGGAACCAAATTAAAATTATTATGAAAGAGGAACCCAGCCATTTTGTCCCCCAAAACATTAATCTGGAAATTATTTACGAAGATATAGATCTATTATTAATAAATAAACAACCCGGGATTGTAACCCACCCGACTAAAAGCCACCCGGACAATACAATTGCTAACGCAATTGCATGGTATTTGAAAAATAAAGGTGTTAGCTGTAAAATCAGATTTGTCAATAGATTGGACATGGATACCTCAGGCTTGTTGATTATTGCTAAAAATCCGTATTCCCATCATATATTATCAAAGCAGATGCAACAAGACAGAGTAAAAAAGGAATATATCGCTTTCGTATGGGGCGTTATTGAAAATGACGTTGGAAAAATTGAAGCGCCCATATACATGCCGTCCAAGGATTCAATTAAAAGAATAGTAGACCAAAAAGGTAGGCAATCTTATACCGAATTTAAAGTAATGAAAAGGTACAAAAATGCTACAATGTTGGAAATAACTTTGGTAACGGGTAGAACCCATCAAATCAGGGTACATATGAGCCATCTGGGACATCCGTTGATAGGGGATAGCCTCTATGGTACAGACGATGTTCATTTGATAAACAGACAAGCCCTTCATGCATCATACCTGTCTTTTCTACAGCCGAGATACGGGAATACAGTGCAGGTGGAGGCACCTTTGCCTGATGATTTGATAGAACTTGAAAAGAAATTGCAATGACTTATATAAAAAATGCCACCTCCAAACATTTTTAGAAGTGGCACTTTAAAATTTTAATGGAGCTGATGAACGGAATTGAACCGTCGACCCCTTCCTTACCAAGGAAGTGCTCTACCTCTGAGCCACATCAGCATAACCTGAATTTAAATGGGCTAAATAGCCCTACCTGTACGATTATACACTAAAATATTGAATATGTAAAGTGCTATTTGGTAGTGCCTTGTGCTATTTTGGTAGTGCTGTTTGACAGTACGTTCAGTACAGGAAGGACAGCCCTTTAATGTTCTTTATTCTCCTATGTCAAGATGCTAAACTGCCATTTATTCTTACCGCTATTATGGAAGCTAGTATGGCTTTGATTAAATCCCCGGCTAAAAACGGAATCACACCGAGCTGTAAGGCTTCTATATATGTTATATTTAATATATAACTCATATAAGCTGCCCCTAATAGATAAATTATAGGCATACCCACAAAAATAGTAATCAGCAAGTATCTGTAAAAACTTATTTTTGTACCCTTCAGGTAACTCATTGTTACGGCTGCAAACAAAAAACCCAATATAAATCCACCGGTTTGTCCAAACAATGCGCCCAAACCACTGCTACCTCCTGCAAATACAGGCAACCCACTTGCACCCAACAATATAAACGCCACAATACACATAGCACTGTGTGTTGGACTCAAGATTAAAGCTACCAAATTGATTGCCATAGTCTGTCCTGTAATCATTATCGGAGTAAAGGGCAATGGAATCACAATATAGGATGATACGCATAATAATGCCGTGCATAGTGATAATTTTGTTATTTCCCTTATATTTAGTTTCCCTTTCATATTTAGTTTCCCCCACTGTTCGTATTTAATTTCTCCCATTGTTCGTATTTAATTTCTTCCATTGTTCGTATTTAATTTCTTCCATTGTTCGTATTTAATTTCTCCCGCCGGGATCCTGTCCCCGGGCTAGCAATTTAATGGCCTACCCGGACCCGGGTGCCTATTATGGCTGTTTCCGGGATTTATATTTTAAATATAACATAAAAATATTTTCCTGTCAACCTATATTTCATTAGGGGTTAACATAGTCGCCATTATTATAGCATATATAAAAAGGACCGGAAAACCATGGTCCTTTTACTATTATAATCAATTATTATATCCTTCTGTCCCTAATACAAAACCCTTTTATCTTCTATCCTTTTCGTAACCTTTTCCCTATCAAAGTATTCCAACAGTGCAACGGCATATTTCCTGCTGGTGTTTAATATATCCCTGAGTTCTGATAAGGTGATACTGCCATTTTTATTAATATAGTCCGCTAATTTTGCTTTAGCATTTTCATAGGATTTGGTATGAAGCACAATATCCGGATTTAATCTAACCAGGGTGTCACCCAGCATAGAGTTAAAAACTTGTTCAACATCGTCCTTTTCAAATTTTATATCATTAACTATGTCCCCGAACTTCGGTGTTGAATATTGGTCCCGCAGATATATATGTTCCAACTGTTTCTTTATTTCCTTATGAATCGGAGAAAATACAACTTCAAAATCATACAAGGATATAAACTTGTCCTTGATCTTTACAATTTTGTTTTTCGCAAATATATCTATCAAGGTATCAATACTCTTGCTCTTGTTTTTAGGGAACAACCTGCTCCTGACTTCCTCCTTTAACATCCCTAATTTAAGGGGATTGGATTTATGATAGGATGCCAACAAATTTATTAATTGTTTCTTGACGTCTTCATAGTAATTCTTATGAATAACATTATCATTCCCCAGCACTATTACTTTATCTTCATTTGCTAAATCAGATACTATTGGTTTTATATCATTCAATTGCTGTGCCGTTAATTTTGCTATAAAAAGCAGATCAGGGAACTCTTTACTATGAATATCAATTTGTTTTTCTACAATCTCCTCGGGGCCTCCTTTTTCTCTGGTAGCCAGGTCTTTTATTATATCTTCATCAAATCTGTTATGTTTTCTAGGATTTGCGTTGATAACTATTGCTCCTCCCAGGGTTTCCATAGGTGAATAATATCTAACAATTAGATGGTCCTCTTTTTTTACGGCTGTGATTTCTTCCAGCCTGAATTGAACGTAGATACTCTCACCCGCTTTTCCTTCTTCTTCATTCAGTAAAGTAACCCTAGCAAGGACCTCTGTGGCCCCATGATATATCCTTACCCTATCACGATTTTTGATATTTCTTGGTATATCCTTTAGCAAGTTTAATTTTGCGTCTATCATCATTGTAGGTACCATTGAATTTGTTTGTGCTAATATTTGTCCTCTTTCAATGTCCTCCAGTTTTACATTAGCAAGATTAATAGCTACCCTCTGTCCCGCATATGCCGTATTCATAGATTGTCCATGTACCTGTATGTTTCTTATACGCACCTTTACCTGCTGTGGTAAAATTTCTAATGTGTCTTCAACCGATATTTTACCCTCTGTTAGGGTTCCTGTTACCACTGTCCCAAATCCAACAATAGTAAATATTCTGTCTATAGGCATTCTGGCAGGTGCGTTGATGTCCCTGCTTTCTGCCTCTTCTGTTAATATATCTATTTTGTTGATTAATTCATCGATCCCCGTGCCTTCAACAGAATCTACTGCCACTATTTCGCCGTTTTCAAGAAAGGTGCCTTCTACTCTTTCCCTGATGTCTTCCTTGACCAACTCCAGCCATTCCTCATCAACCAGGGATGATTTTGTGACCACAATAATGCCTTTTTTAATTTTAAGCAAAGATAAAATATCAAGATGCTCCTTTGTCTGGGGCATTACCCCTTCGTCGGCTGCAACAACCAACATGACAATGTCCATTCCGCCGACACCCGTAAGCATATTTCTGATAAATCTCTCATGTCCGGGCACATCTATAATCCCTGCCCTTCTTCCACTGGGCAAATCAAAATACGTAAATCCAAGCTGTATAGAAATGCCCCTCCTTTTTTCTTCACCCAATCTATCCGTTTCATGACCTGTCAATGCTCTTATCAACGTGGTTTTTCCATGATCTATATGTCCTGCCGTTCCGATTATAACATTTTTCATTTATAGCGGTTCCTCCCTATTTTAACGATTGTTTGGCCATTGTTCAACTATTGTTAAGCTATTGTTTCCCTACCGTTTCGACTAATGCTTGTACTATCGTTTCATATTGTTTTTCTTTTACAGTACGTAAATCAATTATTACTCTGTCATCATTTACCCTAGTAAATATAGGGGTACTATATTTCCTCAATCTGTCTTCCAATTGTGCTGAAGAAATGTTTTTAGCCTTAATGGTTATAACATAGGTCGGTAACTTCTCCAGGGGTAATGCCCCACCCCCAACTTCTGAGTAATTCTCACCTATACTGACATCCAGATCCAATTTTTTTGATACAATCATACCATATAGCATTTTGGCCCTCGCGTTAATAGAATCCAACGGTTCTGTTAACATTCTCAGAGTAGGTATGGACTTCATGGCTTTTTCCTCATCCAAATAGAGCCTTAAGGTTGCTTCTAACGCCACTAAGGTCAATTTATCAATCCTGAATGCCCTAGTTAGTTGATTCTTTTTCATTTTATCAATATAACGTTTTTTACCTACAATGATACCTGCTTGAGGCCCTCCTAATAACTTATCTCCACTAAAGGTAACTACATCAACACCGGCAGCAACACTTTCCTGTACAGTTGGTTCATACATTAAACCATATTTTCGTAGGTCTACCAAAACACCGCTGCCTATATCTTCAATCACAGGTATATTGTTCTTCTTGCCTAACTCCACCAAGTCCCCGAGGCCCACACTGTCTGCAAAACCTAATATTCTATAGTTACTGGTGTGTACCTTTAATAAGGCTGCCGTGTTTTCATTTATTGCACTTTCATAATCCCATAAATGGGTTTTATTGGTTGTTCCAACATCCACAAGCCTTGTCCCACTTTGTTCCATCACATCGGGAACCCTAAAGGAACCTCCTATTTCTACTAATTCTCCCCTTGAAACGATCACTTCTCTGTCTTTGGCCATTGTACTGAGCGCAAGCATAACTGCTGCCGCGTTGTTATTAACAACCAGAACGTCTTCTGCTTTAGTTATAAATTTTATAATTTCAATGACATGGCTATAACGTATCCCCCTTTTTCCTGTTAAAACATCAATTTCTAAGGTGGAATACCCGCTAGCCACACTCCATACCCGCTCCCTGATTGTTTCACTCAAAAGTGCCCTACCCAGGTTAGTATGTAACACCGTACCCATGCCATTTATGACTTCCCTCAAATTCATTTCCATAAATTCATGACTGTTATCAACTACATTGAACACAATTTCATCTATATCAATTTTAAATTTGTTCAAAATTTCCCCGTCCATGGATAAAATTTTTTTACGATATCTCTCCAAACTATTGCGTATTTCATTCACTACCACATTACGGGGAACCTTTTCTAATAAATTTATAATTTTTTTATTATTCAGCAATTCATCTACCGAAGGTAGCTTGCTGAGTATTTTCCCTTTGTCCATAACAAAACCCACTCCTTATTAACGATGGTTTTTATGCGGTTCGACCGCGAACAATTGTTCAAATTAGATTATACCATATTTCAAGACCATATAATTAGAAAAGGAGTATATAGTATACCCCCTTTTTAACCGACGCTTATTTTTTAATATATATGGCTTCGTCACCTTTACTAATAACCCTGCCAACTACCGCAAGCTCATTATCCGTATTGGTAGATAAATTTTTCAATGCTTTTTCTACATCATCCTCGCTTATTGCAACCAACAATCCCCCGGATGTTTGCGGGTCATAAAGCAAGTCTTCCATAACCTCTTCTACATTGTCCTCCACTTCAACATCATCTTCCACATAATTTTTGTTGGAATACATACCTGCAGGAATAATACCTTTACCTGCAAACTCCTTAGCTCCTTCTATTATAGGTATCTTATCCGAATAAATTTCCAAGGACACCCCGCTGCCTTTCGCCATTTCATAAGCATGCCCAAGAAAACCGAAACCTGTAACATCAGTACATGAGGAAATATCAAGGCCGTCCAGCGCTTCAAAGGCATATTTATTTAGTGTAGCCATGGTTTTCACCGCCATATCATACTGCTCTTTGGAAGCTATATCCGCCTTTATAGCTGTATTTAAAACTCCTAGACCCAGAGGTTTTGTGAGTATTAAATAATCACCAACCCTGGCCGTATTATTGGCCAGCACCTTTTCAGGATGAACGATCCCCGTAACAGAAAGGCCATACTTAGGCTCCTCATCTTTTACGCTATGACCGCCAACCAGAAGTGCTCCTGCTTCTACTGCCTTATCTGCACCACCCTTTAATATTTGTTCAAGTACCTCAAGCTTCAGGCAGTCCGGGAAACAAACAATGTTCATAGCTACAAGCGGTCGCCCACCCATTGCATATACATCACTTAAAGAATTCGCTGCCGCTATTTGACCAAATGTATATGGATCGTCTACAACCGGGGTAAAAAAATCCACAGTTTGAACAAGTGCTATTTCTTCATTAAGTTTATAAACAGCCGCATCATCAGAGGTATCCGAACCAACAATCAATCTTTCATCCTTCATTTTTGGCAAGTTGCACAGGACCTGTGCAAGGACATCGGGTCCAATTTTGGCGGCTCATCCAGAACTTTTAGTCATCTGTGTTAATCTTTTAGCTTCTGACATCATCTTCCTCCTCTTTTAAACCATCATTTAACTATCGCTAAACTATCGCTAAACTATCGTTAAACCATTGTTCAACTGTTGTTAATCGATGGTTATCCTGTCCTTTATTTCATCAAATTTCTTATCACCTATTCCGCTCACGTTTTTTAATTCCTCTATGGATTTAAAGCCCCCTTTTTCATTGCGATATTCTATTATTCTACCTGCCAATACGTCTCCTATGCCGGACAATTCTTTCAGTTCCATTATATTTGCCCTATTAATGTTTATCAAATTTGTATTTTCAATAGTACCGGTGGGTATCAATAGATTTTCTCTATAAGGAAATTCTATGTCTTTCTCATTTTTATTAGGTATATATATATATTCTTCATCTACTATTTTTTTGGCCAGATTTATGCATTTTTTGTCTGCGTCTTTTGATAACCCACCTGCCGCCTCGATAGCATTAAAAACCCTTGAGTCTTTATCTAATTCATATACCCCGGGATTCGCTATCTCCCCTTCTACGTGTACCATTATTTTACCCGTATCAGGTTGTCCAATGGCATTATTTTCATTATTACTCTCAATTGTGCCCTTCTCTGTTTCGCCGCTCAATATATAAACTTTTTGCTGCTTTATATAATTTGAAATTGAAAATACGGAAACTATAATTAATACTATAACTATTAATACTATGTTTTGTTTATTTCTTGTCTCCATGCCGACCCCCTGACCATAGCTATATAAATTTTTTGTTAAATGTCCAGGCTGCTGATCTATAATGTATAATTCTTGTTATCATATTTCTACCTCTATAAAAATTTTCCTTTTTTTAATAGCAATTTTACCTTAATTTTCTTTATAACTTCTGATATACTATTTACATGATAAAATTTAATTTTAAAAGGAGTGGACAAGACCCATGAAATATCGCTATAGATATTTGTCTACTATGATTATAGTAGCCCTTATTGTCATATTCATACCATCTATTGTCCTTGCACAAGATGCTCTTGCCATCGAAGCGCCAAATGGAATACTTATAGACTATGAAACCGGAAAGGTTTTGTTTGATAAAAATGCTCATAAACGGAGCTATCCCGCCAGCACTACTAAAATCATGACTGCTGTTTTGGTATTGGAAAACGCTGACCTAAATGACAGAGTAACTATAGATTATGACCTTTATGTTGACGGTTCAAGTATGTTCCTCCTAAAGGGAGAATCCTTTACAGTTGAGGAACTCCTAAGGGCCCTATTGATAAAGTCTGCCAACGACTGCGCCGAGGCTCTGGCTATACATATATCCGGTTCTGTAGAAAAATTTGTTGGAATGATGAATAAACGTGCTAAAGAACTTGGTGCGTTAAATACTAATTTTACAAATCCTCACGGATTACCGGATCCCGACCATGTTACTACAGCCTATGATTTAGCTATGATAGCAAAACATGCCATGACCTTCGATCTTTTTAGGGAAATTGTTTCAACTACCATGCTGAGCTTGAATGCTACGGAACAAACCCCGGAAACAAGAATATACAGAAATACAAATAAGTTTTTATGGGCCAAGGGCGGCGCAAATACAATGGTCTACAACAAACAATACACAGATTTTAAATACGATATTATCGATGGAATTAAAACAGGTTATACAGGCCAAGCTAAACACTGTCTTGTAAGTACAGGGAGCAAAAATAATTACAGAGTAATTTCTGTAATATTGGGCGCAGAAAACGAAAGTATACTATACAGGGATTCCAGGACCTTAATAGACTATGGGCACAATAATTTTAAGTTAGTCCAATTATCCGATAAAAATTCCCCACAACTTTCTGTTGACATCAAAAATGGGAAAGATGCAAATGTGGATCTGTTTGCCAAGGTTGACAAGTTTGTGGTATTGCCCATCAACAAAGACACTGGCGATATTATTGAAAACATTGCTGTAAACAAAAATATTAAAGCACCCATTAGCCGGGGACAGGTGCTGGGAAGGGTCTTTTATTTTTCAGACAATGAGCCCGTAGGTGAAGTTGATCTTATTGCTAAAAATGATGTTGAAAAAAAAGGCCTTTCACAAAGGCTGTTATATCCATTATTAAATCCCCCTAAGCCCCTAGTTATATGTATTTGTATATTTCTGCTGTGGCAAATATTTGTCGCATACCTTAGGATTAAAAAGAGACGTAGAAGAAAATTTGCATATAGAAAAGGAGCCACAACATATACTTTTAACAAGAACCTTTTTAAATAAGTATACATGCCATTTAGAAAAACACCAAGGCGGCTATTCAGACTGTGTGAAAAAGCACTTTTCTCGCTTTTTGTCATCCTGAGTGTAACGAAGAATCTGGTTTTTAGGCCATTTGAGATCCTTCGCTTCGCTCAGGATGACATTTTTCAC
>JAAZJW010000164.1 GCA_012800145.1 Clostridiales bacterium
ATTTTTTTATACATGGTAAAACAGATACAAAATACGATTTGTAACATATGATTTGGAGCACAAAATTTTGAGAATATGGAACTGAAATGTAATATACAATATATATTTTTAATACAGAGACCGATTATTTGAATGGAGTAGCCGAAAAGCGGGACGTATAAATGCGAAATTTACGGAATTTTGTCTTATATTAGAAGGAAATTGTCCTTTAATGCGGAATATACCTATAAATAAATAAAATAGAAAACATAGTGTCGGTTAAGGGTTCGATAGATATAAAAATATTTGTTTTGTTTTTAATAAAATTTAAAACCAAATAAAAGATGGATCATATATTCGGATTTGGATGTTTTATGTGGATCAGTCGATGTAGCAACACAATCAGCTAACTTTATGTTTAATTAATATGCAGTTAGCTTTCTTGTAGCATAAAAAGAGGGATTAGATATGAATGAAGAAGCAAAACGTTTAGGAAATTTACTATTGGAAAATGGTCTGATTACGCAGGAACAATTAGAACATGTTTTAAAAACACAAAAATTTACCGGCAAAAAAATAGGAGAAATATTCATAGAAGAGGGAATTTTAAGTGAAAATCAAATTATAGAGGTATTAGAGTTTCAGTTCGGAATTCCACATATGGATCTGAATAAATATTTTATAGATCCTGAGATTCCCAGATTAATAAGTGAACGATTAGCCAGAAGATATACATTGATTCCGGTTAAAAAAGATGGAGAAAGATTAATTGTTGCAATGGCGGATCCGTTAAATATTTTCGCTATTGATGATATTAAAATAGCAACAGGCCTTGAAATAGTACCTGCAATAGCTACCAATCAGGGAATATTGGATGCAATAGACCAGCATTATGAAACAGAAAGCGCCGAAAGGGCTTTGGCGGAATTCAAACGGAATTATCAAGTAGAAAATATAAATGACATAGATAAGAAAATTTTAAGCGAAATCAGCAATGCCCCGGTGGTAAAATTAGTCAATTCAATAATTAGACAAGCCATTAAAATGAAAGCCAGTGATATACATATAGAACCTTTTGAAAAAATCATAAAAATAAGACTTAGGATAGACGGGGACCTGCAGGAGGTTATGGCACCTGCAAAGACGACCCATTCTGCCATAGTTACCAGAATTAAAATTATTGGCAAAATGGACATAGCTGAAAAAAGATTGCCACAGGACGGGCGAGTGGAAATGAACATAGAAGGCAAAGAAATTGATTTACGCATATCGACTTTACCGACAATACATGGGGAAAAGATTGTTATGCGTCTATTGGACAGAAGCAGTTTTTTGTTTACAAAACAACAACTTGGATTTACGGCACAAGATTTGGAAGCATTCAATAAAGTTATACAGAGCCCAAACGGTATTATTTTGGTTACAGGGCCAACGGGCAGCGGTAAGACTACAACCCTGTATACAATTTTAGGGGAACTGAACCGGGTAGACAAAAATATTATCACAGTAGAGGATCCGGTCGAATATCAAATGGATGGCATAAACCAGGTACAGGTAAATGTAAAGGCAGGGCTTACATTTGCTAATGGACTCAGATCAATTTTACGTCAGGACCCCGATATTATAATGATAGGGGAAATCAGGGATAGCGAAACCGCGCAAATCGCAGTAAGAGCCGCCATCACGGGGCACTTAGTTTTAAGTACTCTGCACACCAATGATACGGCATCATCGATTACGAGGCTTGTAGATATGGGAATAGACCCTTATCTCGTTTCATCCTCCGTGGTAGGAATAACCGCTCAAAGGCTGGTAAAAAAAATATGCGAAAACTGCAAAATTGGCTATACTGCAGATAAATTAGAGAAAAAAGTGCTTCAGATAGAGGATACTGCAGAAATTACGGTATTTAGGGGTAGGGGGTGCAATTTTTGCAACAATACGGGTTACAAGGGCAGAATGGCTATTCACGAAATACTGCCCGTAACCAAAGATATAAGGCTTTTAATAGATAGGGGTTTTGGTGTAGATAAAATTAAGGAGGAAGCTGAAAAACAAAATTTTGTTTCCTTAAGAGAAAACTGTATACAATTGGTTAAGGGGGGGATTACAACCATAGAAGAATTATTAAGGACAACTTATTCAATCTAGAGCAGGGGTGAAGAAATGAACTTTATGCAATTAGCGGAGGAAACAGTAAAACAAAATGCATCTGACTTGCATATTACGGTTGGGATTCCACCCTCTCTCAGAATAAACGGTAAAATACAACAGATGGAATTGCCTATTTTAAAACCGGAAAATGTTGCTGCACTTGTCAAACAAATTTTAAGTCAAGAACAATTAAAAATCTTAAATGAGAAAGGAGAAATAGATGTTTCCTTATCAAGCCCGGGGTTGAGTAGGTTTCGTATAAATGTATTTAAACAATGCGGAAGTTACGGAATGGCAGTAAGGATGGTAGCATTAAAGGTTCCAAAAATGGAGGAACTGGGAATTCCGCCTATAGTTGAAGAATTGGCAAGAAAACCGCGGGGCTTGATTTTGGTGACGGGGCCTACCGGGAGTGGCAAATCTACCACATTAGCTACTATGATAGACCAAATCAACAGAGAAAGAAATTGTCACATATTAACACTTGAGGATCCTATAGAATATTTGCACAGACATAACAAAAGTATAGTTAACCAAAGGGAAATAGGCCACGATTCTCAGACTTTTTTTAACGCTTTGAGAGCATCCTTGAGACAGGATCCGGATGTTATTTTAGTCGGTGAAATGAGGGACTTGGAAACCATAGGCACGGCTATAACTGCTGCCGAAACAGGGCATTTAATATTGTCCACATTACATACAATGGGAGCAGCAAAAACTATAGACAGAATAATAGATGTGTTTCCACCATATCAGCAGCAACAAATCCGTATTCAATTTGCCTCAGTTATAGAGGGTATCATTTCCCAACAGCTGTTAGCAAAGGCAAATGGTTCGGGCAGGGTGGCGGCCTTTGAAATAATGGTAGCTACACCTGCAATTAGAAATTTAATTAGAGAGGGAAAAACCCATCAGATACAGACAAATATCCAAACAGGTGCAAAATTTGGTATGCAATCTATGGATAATTCTTTACTGGAATTATATAGAAAGGAGGTAATAAATCAGGAAACCATTTTAAACCAGGCCATGGATATAAATTTAATAAAAAAATACTTGTAATGCATAAAACATATGCTTGAAAGACAGGGGTGATTCTTTGGCAATATATAAATATAAGGCAATCACAAGTGATGGCAAATCTTTGGAGGGTATATACAATGCTAAAAACAAGGAAGAAGTAATACTGATGTTAAGGGAAAATAGGCATTATCCCGTAAATATTAAAGAAGCCAAAGAAGAAAAAGATATAAGAAACCTTCAAATTTTCAGCAGAATAAAAACAAAAGATATAGCAATATTTTGTAGACAATTTTATACCATGCTCAATGCAGGAGTGACAATAATGAGTTGCTTGGATATTCTGCGGCAACAAACTGAAAATAAAAAGTTGAAACATATAATTGGAAAAATTTATGAAGAAGTGCAGAAAGGGTTGACTTTTTCAGAGGCACTAAAAAATCATAAAAATGTGTTTCCGGAACTGTTGATAAACATGGTGGAGGCCGGGGAGGTAAGCGGTAATCTGGATACTATAATGGATAGAATGGCAAACCATTATGAAAAGGAATTTAAAATAAACAGCAAAATAAAAGGCGCTATGGTTTATCCGATTATATTGAGTGTTGTTTCCATAGGGGTAGTAATTTTTTTGATAACATTTGTCATGCCGACATTTATGGAGATGTTTGAAGGGGGTGATACTCCGCTTCCGGCACCCACAAGAATATTGCTTTCATTCAGCGACATATTACAGCAATATTGGTATTTATTTATAGGTGGGATTATTCTGGTTGCAGTTGGTATCAATCAAGTATTGAAAGTTGAAAAAGGGAGACTTTTAGTAGATAAAATACAGCTTAAATTTCCAATAATAAAAGGAATTACAGAAAAGACAATTACATCAAGATTTACAAGGACACTTTCTACTTTATCTGCCAGTGGGGTCTCGCTTTTGCAATCTTTAGAAATTGTTGCAAATGTAGTGGGAAACAAAGTAGTCGGAGATGGACTGAATACAGCAAAAGAGGAAATAAGAAAGGGCGTAAGCTTATCTGATACAATTAAGGGTATTGGTGTTTTCCCGCTTATGGTTACATCGATGATAGAAGTCGGGGAAGAATCCGGTTCACTCGATGAAATATTGGAAAAGACAGCTGCTTTTTATGACGATGAACTGGAAGCTGCTCTTCAAAAATTGACAACCATGGTAGAGCCGTTGATGATTGTAGCTATGGCATTAATAATCGGATTTATAGTTATTTCAATGGTACTGCCTATGTTTGATATGTTTGGCACACTGGAGATATAAATATAAAATAAATGTATTAGACACAAAAATAAATATTTTTATATCAAAGGAGGGTTGAAACAAAACAGAAACTACCCTAATTTTAGGAATAATTTTAAGAAATATTTATATGAGGGGGAAATTAAATGATTAAATTTTTTTCAAAGCAACTGAAGAATAAAAAGGGGTTTACATTGGTTGAATTGATTGTAGCAGTTGCAATTTTGGGAATTTTGTCGGCAATTGCGGTGCCACAGATAGGAAAATTCCGTGTTAATGCTGCGATTGCCTCACATAATGCTAATGTCAGAACATTGGAAAGTGTAGCAAATATGTATATAACGGAAGGAGGAAACCCGAATAAAACCAAATTAGATAAAGAAGATTTAAAAGATTATGTGGGCGAATGGCCTGAAATACCGAGCATATTGTCAGGAAAAACATTTGGGGGCAAAGATGAGGAAAAGGTAAATTTTGAAATGGAAGATTATAAAGTTGAGATAGAAAATGGTAAGGTAACTGTATTACCTGGGCGGATAGTTGGAGGGGAAACTATCAATGAGGATTAGAGACAGGTTCTTCTTACTAATATATTTTTACAGTAACAGTTCCCCGTTATTGTTTTCCCGAGAATACATGGACAACGGTATCAGACACTAATTTGTTAGTCTATTTAAACTTAAAAGGAGGGAAAAATGCCCGACCTAATTTTTATATTTATCATGGGTCTTTTGGTAGGTTCTTTTTTAAATGTATGCATTTACAGAATACCTGTTGCACAGTCGATTACATATCCTCCTTCCCACTGTACAAATTGCAAAACAAGACTTAAACCTATTGACCTGATTCCTATTTTCAGTTATTTGTTTTGTAAAGGCAAATGCAAATATTGTGAAGATAAAATCTCTCCACAATATCCTTTTATTGAAATTTTAAACGGATTTATATACATATTGATATTTATCATATTCGGATATTCCTTAAATTTTATGTTTTATTGTATTTTCAGCAGCCTATTGCTTGTTATCGGCGTTATAGATTATAAGCATACTGTTATTCCGGATGGACTCATTATATTCGGTTTAATAACGAATTTAATATATAGACTTCTTTTATCATTGTTTTTAAAATCGAAAATTTTGTGGTCAGACAGCGTTTTGGGGCTGTTGATAGGGGGAGGTTTTTTTCTATTAATAGCGATAATTTTTGATGGCGGTATGGGTGGCGGAGATATAAAACTGATGGGTATGCTAGGGTTTTTTCTCGGGTTGGAGAAAATAATAACGGTTGTTTTTCTATCGTTTTTTATAGGGGCCATATTTACCTTTCCCTTATTGTTGCTTAAAAAGAAAAGCAGGAAAGATATAATACCCTTTGGGCCATTTATAGCACTTTCGGCCTTAACCACCATGCTTTATTATCATGAATTATTGAATTTATATTTTAAAATTGTTTGGACACCATTGCCATAAGGGCCCTGTTTTTCATCAACTAAGACAGACAGAACAGGTTTGACCTCGGTAGAATCCATAATTGCATCTGGGATAATTGATAAAGGAATGGGTATTTCAGAGAGAAATTCCAATTCCATCGGAGGAAGATATAGAAGGACCTTCCTTCAGGGGAGTCAAACCTTATTACTGGGAATAGAGGAGAATCTATCACCCGGGGTCAGGGGATCTTGTTTTACAAGGCCATATTAAAATCAGACAAAGGGGGATGTTACATTTGAAATATAAAATATTAGATGTATTTAGAAAATCAATATTATCCGTTGATATCGGCTCACGGAATATAAAAATTGTAGAAGGAAAATATCACGCCGGTAAGGTGTTGATTAATAATGCAATAATTGTTTCAACCCCCCTTGGCACGCTTTATGACGGTAAGATTGTAGAAGGGGAAAAGATTGAACAAGCTGTGAGTGAAGTGTTAAAACGGGAAAATATTAAAACTAAAAATGTGGTTTTTACCTTGGAAAGCGCAGGTACAATCAGTAGGGAAATTGTTTTGCCCTGGACAAAATCCCGGGAGCTAGAGCAAATAATAGGGTTTGAAGCGGAACAACATTTGCCCGTCAAATTGGACAAATATATTTTACAATATAAAATAATAAACAAATTTGAAGAGGAAGGCGTAAGGAAGGTCACGGTTTTGGTGGTAGCCCTACCGAAATTAATCAGTGAAGATTATTTCAATTTAGGCAAAAATATGGGATTGATTCCCTATTATTTAGATACCCATTCCAATGCTATACATAAGCTGTTGTCCTCAAAAACCGTGGTTAATGATAGTTACTCTCTGGTAGATCAAACTATCGCGGTAATAGATTTAGGGCATCAGTTCATAAATGTAACTGTTATAAATAGGGGACAATTTGAATTTAGCAGGTTATTAAATAATGGTGGCGAGGATGTCGACATGGGTATAGATAATTTATTTAATCTTTCTTTGGAGGAAGCGGAAATTAGAAAAAAGGAAGCAGGAGATGTTAGCCGTGGTACAAAACCAAGCAATTCAACTATGTTAACGGATATGGTTAGGGAAACTATAACAGGTTGGCTGGAGGAGATTCAAAAAATCTTCAGATACTATACAAGCAGAGATACGAGTAATGTTATAAATAGCATCTGTATATATGGTGGGGGTTCCAATATTGAAGGCATTTCAATTTATTTTCAGAAATTTCTTAACATACCTACCTTTAAAATAAATAGTTTGAATAATGTAAAATTTAATAATAATTTGGAGGAAATTTCTATATCGAGTTTTGTCAATGCTATAGGAGCTGTTATCAGAAAGTAGGGAAGAAAGTGAAAGATTTTAACTTTTTTGAACCTTATTTAGATAAAAAAGAAATTTCAACTTATGATAGTTTAGTTTTGTTTGTTGTTGTTCCGATTATGGCGTTGGGCATGATTATATATCCTTTAATTAATGTTCTTAGAACAAATTCTCTAAACAAACATATTGCAGTTACGAAAACACATTTGGAATCCAGTGCTATTTATGAACGATTGGAAATTGTAGAGCAAAAAGAAGAAAAAGTATCCGAAATGGAAGAGAAACTTTCACTTTTCGAAAATGTTGATAAGGTTATTGAAAGCAAAAATTTTATAAATGATTTGCTTTTAAAAAAGATTACCAACAAAGTCCCGGAAGGTGTCTTTTTGAAATCCCTAAGTCTTTCATCGGATCAGATTCGGATACAAGGGGCAGCAGTTAATAACTTGGCTGTCGCTCACTTGGAAAATAATTTAAAATCCGATAAGGATTTTAAAGATATTTATATTCCCAGCATTTCACTGAGTGGGGGCTTATATGATTTTTCAATCAATTTTGCTTTAGAAACTACAGGGGAAGATAATATAGAGCAGGATGATACAAAACAGAACGGTGTAAAACATGATACAAAATATGAGGTGGAGTACGGTGTAGAGCAGAGGGATGTGGAACAAGGTGAAACTGAGTAAAAGGGAAAAAAATTTACTAATAGGCCTGGGTATTGTATTTCTGTTTTGGGGATATTATCATTTTATCATATCACCCCAACTTAAAAATTTAGGTGTAAAACAGAAAGACAAGACTTATTATGAAAATGAGCTGGTTAAGGCGCAGACTATCATTGCTTCTGAAAAAGAAATCGATAATAAATTTACATATATGAACAATGAAATAGAGTCATTATCTAAAAAGTACTTCCCCAAGATAGATCAGTCTCGGTTTATTTTTTTGATAAATGAATTATTGGAGGGGACTGATTTGTTTATTCAAAACATATCTTTTTCCACACAGAGAACAGAGGGAATTGGTGACGCACTCGTAGAAGCTATGTCGGTTACATTACCTTATGAGGGTGAATACTCTTCCCTGATTTTATTTTTAGAAAGGATCCGTGAATATAGTCCCAAAGCTATTATAAAAGATGTAAGTATCGGGATAAATGAAAAGAAACTATTATCCGGCACTATATTATTGGATTTTTATAGTTTGCCCGATCTTGTTGAAGATGTTTCTTCGGGGTACCTTTTTGATAGCGGTGAAATAAACCCTGATCCCTTTTACTCATTTGAAGATGATTTTATTATGGATGATGGATACTATGGCGGATTTTATAGGGAGGTTGAATTGAGCAATGTTAGAATAGGTTTTGATAATCCCAGGGTTCTTATAGAAGGATTTGATAATAAGGTTTTAGATTTCGTACCTTCCCATCCGAGTATAAAGGGTGAAACAGCAACAAATAAAAATTCAAAACAGGGCGATAGTTCTTTGGGATTGTATTACAGTTTTCCGCCTATTCAGGACACCAAACATGTCCACGTAGTTTTAAACAGTGGGGAGGGTGTTATTTTCAAACCTCCTGAAAGCATAGGTTTATGGGTGTATTCCTATGATTCAACCAAACATGGCATAAACCTCGGGATGAAGGATAAAAAGGGAGAAAAATATGATATAAGTTTGTATGACAATATAGATTGGGTTGGATGGAAACATTTAAGGGCGGATGTTCCCCAAGACAATTCTTTATATCCCGTGGAAATAGAACGTATTATAGTGGATATAGAATCTGTTGATGATGGCAAAGGCACCTTGTTATTCGATGCCCTTGAGGCATTTTATATCATAGACATTCCTGTTACTGACGACAGAAGCATCGGAAATCATAGGCTCTACGATGTTAGGGTAGGTGATACACTGGGTGGTATCAGCAAGGCTTTTTATGGTGATACATTACATCAAGATATTATTAAAAAGTATAATGGCATCAACAGCGATAGCGACCTTAAACCAGGAAAAATAATTATTATTCCAAATGTACGGCAGGAAAGTGATGATATACAACAGGAAGTCATTGACAGTGAATAGAAACAACCAACGGTTTTGTTGCCGATATTATCTATAAAAAGGGGGCGGGCAAATGGTACGAAGGGTAGCATTAACAATTGTTCCGGTATTGATTTTTGCAATTGTGTTTAATATGAATTTCAACACAATTGTTATGGCGGATACATCCGGTGATGGAAAAATTATATGGGACTGCAATATAGGGGATAATGAAGGAGATATTCCTACCGATATAACAATTGTTTTTAGGTTTAATGATAAAATCAAAATTGATGACAGGTACAGAATTACGTTGTACTCCGGTACATTCAAAAAGGTGGATATCACGGTAAAAATCGTTGGTGGTAACAAACTGCACATCAGCCCAGCAAAACGTTTAAAAAGTTCTACCCGTTATCTTTTGGAATTAGAAAAGGATTCTATTACTGTGGGTGATAATCCTATAGAGGAAATCTCTATTTCCTTTAGAACTGAAAAGGGATTTAATGACGAGGATGAAGAAGATTCAGAAGAAACGAGTGCGGAGGAAGGAGAAAGGCACGGTGAAATTTTCGGTGCTTTACTTGGGGAGATACATGGAAGAAGGGATTTTCATAACGGGAGGACAAACAGTTGGACCAGATGGTTGCCTTCCGATAGGGATATAATCAGGGAATACAGTTTGTCAAAAGACGATAGCGAATATTCAAAACCCTTTATCAAGGCCTTCAAGGAGGCGTATAAGGAAAGTTATATTAAATTTTTCAGAGAGGCAAATGTTGAGGGTAACAGAATTATAAAAGAAGATGGAATGAAACACGGGCAGATGGTTGGGGAACTAGAGGGGGAAACTCAAGGCAAGCACGATTATATAGCGGGAAAGGACAATGACTGGAGATCAAATTTACCCACTGACAGGGTTTTAACAGAAATATATAATTTAACCAGAGAACATGCTGAATATATGGAGAGTTTTTTGGTAGGTTATAAGGAAGGTTATAGAGAGGCATATGTTCAGGCCTTTCAAGGTGAAAATATGTGGACCGCTGTAGGCAATCTGTACACGACCCATATATCCATGCACGGTGGGGAGGCTAATAGTTTTGATGGGGAAGTGTGCTTACATGTTGAGCCGGGTTGTATATATGAAGAAACAGCTCTGACCATTGCAAAACTTAATGCCCCTAAACTGCTTATGGGCGTACATATAACACAGGCTACAGCCAGCTATAATATTAAGATACAAAATGTATCAAATTTTATGGATCTCAAAAAGCCTATTGTACTTGAATTTCAATACTATGGCCCTAAAACCGCGGGTATATACGAGCTGAAAGACGGTCAATGGCTTTATTTACATAGTGTAGTAGGTGATGACACAATTTCTACTGTTATAGATACGAACAGATACGTAGGTGGTACTTATGTTGTTTTAATCGATGAGAAGTATGAATCCATGGATGATATAGCAGGGCATTGGGCGGCAAAACCCATTGAAATCTTTCTGAGGAGAAATTATATTAACGGCTATCCCGATAGGACCTTCAGACCGGACCAAAGTATAACTAGGGCTGAATTTGTTAAAATATTGGATAATGTACACAATTGGAAAAGGCGTGTGCCCTTCATATATACAAACACATATTTTGCAGACAGTTCTATTTTCGGGGTTTTCGCAAACTCTATTTCAAGAGCGGCATCATTAGGTTATGTTGAAGGTTACGGAGATAATACCTTCAGGCCCCATATTCCTATATCCTATCAGGAAGTAGAATGGCTGATGCAGAGAATTACGGGTAAATCCGGTTTTAAATGGGATACTGTTGCCGAAAAAATTTTGAAAGACTATTATGTTCGTTCGAAAAGTTATAACAGTAAACAAAATTATATCACCCGCGGGGAGGTTGTCTATCTGTTATATCTATTTGAGGAAGGACTGATATAGCAGTGGTGGACCCTGAATCTCTGTCGTCCTATGAGGGACAGAATAAATCTAATCGACGAGGGAGCCAAATAACAATTATTAAACAATAATTAAACGATGATTTATAGTTAAACAATCGTTTAAAAACGGGGGAAATCATATGATTAAGAAGCCATATTATATTTTAACTGTGTTTATTATTTTAACGCTTTTGTTCGGTATTGTATTTGCGAATGTTGCACCCGATAAAACTGCTAGTGGCAGTAATATTGTTAACAATTCCCATAATACTATGATAGTAACCCTTAATATTGACTATGGACGCGCAAATACACAGAGCAACTATGTTACTTTAAACCTGAACGTTACAGGACAAGATGTAAATTTAAACAGTTTAAAAGTCCAATTTTCTTCGGATAATAAAAATTGGAAAGGCTATGATTCCTTTACACAAAAATGGGAGGATGGACTTTGGGGAACATATCAATCTTTTTATTCCGGTTTTTATATAGGCACCGATAGCGGTTTAAAAACTGTTTATACCAGGGTTATAGATACCAATGGTAATATAGGGTTGGCCAGCGCTAAAATTAATTACAGTCCCGATACTCACAATCCATACATTGCAAATCCTCAATCGTTAGAACTGAATGATTTCCAGGGCCCTTTAATCAGAGCCGGAATAAAAAATGGAAGCGGTTCTCTATATGATCCCTATATTATCTCAAGTAACAATACCAGACTTGTATTCAAAATGCCGAATGCTGCCGAAATATGTTATTACATGGATAAGGGAGCCTGGTCTCCTTGGTATAAAATAACCAACGAACAAGTCGATATCCCGATAGTTTTTAATAATGTGGAAGGGGTAAAAGAGGTACGGCTCAGGAGCAAAAATCAATACGGTGTGGAGGGTGATGCGGAAATTATTTATTATCTTTTGGATTATTCAAAACCCACGGTTCAATTGCACACCAATTATCATTCATTTATAGCTGTGGACGGCAAATTGCAGCTCGATTTAGAAATGGACGATAATTTATCAAACGTTTTGGATTTTGAAATAGAAATTTGTTCCGGCGGAAATAGTACCATTAAAAAGGGAAAGATTGAAAAATATGATAAAAATAAATCTATGACAACATCGGTAACAATAGAAGGATTACCTAAGGGACAGTTCGATGTTAAGGCCACCGTGATGGATGAAGCAGGGAATAGGGGTACGAGACGGGTTTCTGTTAATAGTCTATGATTTATTTTGCTGAATCTACCATAGGGTATCACCTTGAGCAAAATGTTGCAATAAATGGGGGTACTGTTCTCAAAAATAAATCCCCTGCGGGCCAGATTTATTCTGTTCATCTTGGGATGACAAAACTTGGAGGGACTGTCCCCCGGTGGGGTACCTGGGGTGAGGCGGGTTTTGCTCGCCCTTCTAAAGCAACCAGGTTATAATAATTGACCCGGTTGCTTTTGTAACGAAAAACTATTGTTATAACACCAGGATCCCCAAAAAATAAAGAAGGGAAAGCAGACCTCCCATAGAATAGATATAGAATATAAGAAATTCTACATTAATTGATATTTTATAGGTTGATTCTACAAAAAATTCTAGGAAATGATAAGTATGATTAGTAACAAGAATGGATTTACATTAATAGAGGTATTGGCTACGTTATTTTTATTCTCCATGATAACCTTGATTGTTGTTTCCCCCCCAAGCAACATGTATTATCGGCTCCTGTTAAAATCAACTGCCGTTGAAATTAAGGAAGCCTTATATTTATCCCAGCAACTAAGCTTAGATGAATGCAAGTCATACTGTGTTGAATTAATAGGGGGGAATAAATTCAGGATTAGGGAACATCTAGTTGGTGGAAAGGTTGTATTAATTCAAGAATTCAATAAGGGTATTTCTGTATCCGAAGAATCCGATGGTAGAATATCGTACACCAGAGCCGGAGAAACGAATTATGGAAAATTCGTATTGGTAAATGAAAAAGGCCAAAAAATCGATATAGATGCTCTGATTGGCACAGGAAAGGTGAGAATATCAGATATATATTGACTGAGGAATGATAGAATTTGGAAAACAATAGGGGATTAACATTGATAGAAGTGTTGCTGGCACTATTCATTTTTGCTATAGCAGCGCTAATATGCAGTAAATATTTCTTTATTATTAGCCGATCCTCAATTATAAATACAATAAATCAAGAAATAGGAGCGGTAGCTAAAAATAAAATGGAAGAAATCAAAACAGGCTATGTTTATATAGGCGATGAAAAACACCATCTTTTGGATTTGGAAGAAATAGCGAATTTTAAGGAACAAAGTTATAATATAAACATTTTCATTGAGCCTTTGCATGATTACGAAAATATTGTTTGTGTAAATCTGGTGGTGGGTGATGAAAAAAGGAACATCTCTTACAACTTGATCAGATATATTAATTTGCTCAAGATAATGGGGGTGGAGAAATAATAAAGGAGTTAAAAAATCAACAAAAAGGATTTACATTGATAGAATGTATAATATCTATTGCGCTTATTTCTATAATTATAATCAGTAGTTCATTATTGTTTTCTTTTGCACTTAACAGCTATAAATACTATACGGATACCTGGCAAATAAAACATGATGTGCATATAACCCTAAAATATATAGAGAAGAACCTCAGGGAATTTAACCAAGAAAATATTATATTTGACAGCAGCAAAAATATGTTTCAGGGTAAAAATTACAATAATGATAATGTTTTAATAGACTTGAGCGGGGAAATATCTCAAGTGAAAAATACATTGATATACTTTTGCAGGGCTGAAAAACAAACCAGGGTTAGCAAAAATAGGGAACATAACGTATTATGTGATAACATAGGTGATATCATAATAAATGAATTAATAGAGGGTCGACTGATAGAAATAGAGGTTATAGCGGATAAAATAGAATATTCCGCTAAAATAAGGCTGAATTTAAACTATGGGAGGAATTAAAATGAAAGCTTCCATATGTAATAATAGAGGTGCGGTATATGTGGGTATTATTTTTATATTATTGACCGTGCTTTTGTTATCAACCTCTTTGTTAAATATGTCAATTGATAGTATGGGCATGGTTATAAATTCTAACAATGACAGTTATCGTGCCAATTATATCATAGAATCCATTTTAGAATTAAAGATAGAAGAGATAATGGAACTATTCGATGGGGCGATAAGAAATTATATGGCTGACCTGCAGACATATAAAGTGGAACATAGCGAGGATATTGATGGTTTTTCATATGGGCTCCCTGATTTTTATAGTTATATTAGGGGTCTGGATTCTGATATAACAGGTTTGAGTGAATCGGCAAAAAATCCTTTTGGGGAATACAAGGAAAAACATTATTATAAAGTAGACATTAAATGCGATTGGGATAAAAAACGTGTCAACATTACATCCAGAGGTGAATATAAACAGGCTAGGAAATTTATCAATGTTGAATTGGAACTGCCTACAGTTACGAATGAGGGTGAGGATGAGAACGGCCTGCCTAAAATTGCCATATTACCTGCAAGGATAACACGATATTATCAAACGTACGGGTTATAAGACAAGACTGTTTTCTTCATTGGATTGATGGTTATATTATTGCGAAATCTGTTCAAGGCTAAAAAAATGTGATATTATTATATAGTAATTTACTAGTAATTTTAAATTATGGGGATTTTGGACAAGGCTTGTTAGGCAGGGTGAATAAATGAACAAAAATGTTGGCAGGGTCAGGTTGTTGCTGGAGGAAAAAAACTTAGATGGAATATTGATCCATAAGCCGGAAAATAGAAGATATATATCCGGGTTTACGGGCAGCACCGGGTATGTACTGATTACCAAAACAGATGCAAAATTTATTACAGATTTTAGATATACTGAACAGGCAACTGTTCAATGCGATGGATTTGAGATAATAGAAATTAGCAGTACCAAGACCATAACTGATGTTATAAATGAATCGGTTTTGCCCAGATTGGGCGTTGAAGAAGACTTTATGACCTATGGTGAATTTATAAAATTTACAGACAAACTGGTGGAAACAGATATGGTTCCCCTGGAAGGAGCTATCCTGGAATTAAGATCCATAAAAACACCGTACGAAATAAAGAACATAGAAAAGGCGGCCGGCATAGCAGATGAAGCCTTTAAGTACATGTTAGAATTTACAAAGCCGGGACTGGCTGAATTGGATATTGCTCTGGAACTGGAATTTTTTATGAGGAAAAAAGGAGCTGATAAATTAAGCTTTGAAACCATTGTTGCATCGGGTGCAAGATCCTCCTTGCCGCACGGTGTAGCAAGTAATAAAATAGTTGAAGTTGGCGATATGGTTACCCTCGATTATGGTTGTGTATATAACGGATACTGTTCCGACATGACCAGAACTATCGTGTTGGGAAAAGCCGATGACAAACAAAAAGAAATTTATAATGTTGTTCTTAAGGCACAAAAAACATCCCTTGAGGCTATAAGGCCCGGCATAACCGGCGCAGAGTTAGATGCAATTGCAAGGAGAATAATTGATGACAGTGGGTACGGTCAATATTTTGGTCATGGTTTAGGCCATGGGGTGGGGCTCGAGGTCCATGAATTGCCGCATATAAATACCCGTGGCGATGTTCCTATACAACCGGGAATGGTGATAACTATTGAACCGGGTGTCTATATCCCCGATTTTGGCGGTGTAAGAATTGAGGATTTAGTGCTTGTTACTGATAGTGGTTATAGAATCCTATCAAAATCCACAAAAAATTTTATAGAACTTGCGATATAATTGTAGGATACAAGTTTAAAATTTAACAAGAACGTACTTGATTATAACTTTAAATATGAATATGGAGGGATAAGATAAAATGGTTTCAGCAGGGGATTTTAGGAAAGGTGTAACTTTTGAAATGGACGGGGAGCCTTATGTTGTTTTAGATTTTCAACATGTAAAACCGGGAAAGGGTGCAGCCTTTGTCAGAACCAAATATAAAAACCTGAAGACAGGGGCTATTCGTGAAGATGCGTTTAATCCCAGCGACAGATTTTCAAGAGCGCATATCGAAACAAAAGAGATGCAATATTTGTATAATGACGGTGAGCTTTATTACTTTATGGACAATGAAACCTTTGAACAAATTCCTTTAACATATGAAGAGGTGGAAGATGCCATAAAGTATTTAAAGGAAAGCACAAATGCTATGATCAGGTTTTATCAAGGAAAACCATTTGAGGTAGAAGCCCCGAATTTTGTTGAGCTGCAAGTAACTGAAACAGAACCAGGGGTGAGAGGTGATACCGCGAGTAACGTAACAAAAATGGCTAAGGTTGAGACCGGCGCCATAGTCTATGTCCCTTTATTTGTTAATGAAGGTGATATCATTAGGATAGATACGCGCACCGGGGAGTATATGTCCAGAAAATAAGGGAGATAATACAAATGTTAAAACAAAAGGAGGAAACAGCAGCTGCTAAATATCTGTACAATTTTAGACAAACATATAAAAATTAA
>JAAZJW010000165.1 GCA_012800145.1 Clostridiales bacterium
AAGTACAATAACGAGTTTACTTATAGCCTCCATGAATGCTGCTTTCTATTCTTTTGCTTTCGATATTTTAAAGGTCAGCAATACCCTCTGAGGAATAATGATGTCTCTTTTCTATGGAACAAATTTAGTAACCATGTTTATATCCATTTATTTTAATGAATCAATCCAAAGAATGGGTTTGTTGTTTATCCACATAACACTGATATTAACCTCGATTATATGGTTCTGTTACAGTTTTGCCGGGGATTTATCCCTTGTTTTGCTTTTACAATTCACAGAAGGATTGTTATTGACCCTTATAGCCATATTCTTAAATACGAGACTCCAACTTGTTACCAAAAAGGAGTTTATAGGAAGAATTGTTGGAATAAATGATATCTTGAATAATATAGGCAAACTTCTTTCTGTAGGTGCTACATATTTCATTTTGCAATTTTATTCGGCCAGATTTATTTTTGTGTTGAATTGTATATGTTTATTTTCCTGTGCATTTGTTATGATAGGTACACGTTCCAGAAATAAAATTAAACTATAATTAAAAATACATATTTTTTCACCCTAGGTTCAAAATATAGTTGTGTGATTATCGACAATAATATTTTGGCAGGAGTGATAAGGTGAAAATAAAAAATTATGTATTGTGGATTATGATTTCGGTATTATTATTTTGCTCAACATCGTGTAATCTTAAAAAAGCGGAAAAAGTGCCGGAAGAAAACATAGAAAACACCGAAGAAAACATCGGAGCCCAGGCGAATATTTCCAAAGTAGGGGATGAAACCAATGGTATTGAATTCGGTTTTCCTGATAAGTCCGGGCCCGTTACTGAACTGCCTTGGGAAGAGGACCAAAAATTTATAGAAGCACAGAAAGAAAATGAAACTGATGTATTACTGGCAGGCTATGTTACGGTTTTGAGGGATCCTCTGCCGGGGGAAGAATATAATGTACATTTGGCGGCGGATTCCCTTGCAGGAAGAGTTGTATTGCCTGAACACGTATTTTCCCAGAACAACAGCATAGGTCCATACGTGGAATCCAGGGGATATAAAAAAGGCCCTACCTATGTGGGGTCCAGGGTCACCACTACCACAGGCGGAGGCGTTTGCAAGATTGCCTCTACTTTATATAATGTATCAATCCTCAGTAATATGGGGATCGTTGAAAGGCACAGTCATGGCATGCCCGTCCCCTATGTTCCTTATGGCCAGGATGCCACCGTTGCCTACGGGGTTAAAGATTTCAAGTTTAAAAACAATAAGGATTATCCTGTTCTTATTTGGGCGAAAGGTATAGAAAATAATCTGTACATAGCTTTCTATGGAAAGGAAAAACCGCCCAAGATAAAATGGCAACATAATGTTTTGGCGACGACCAAAGCTCCCAGGGAATACAGAATCAATCCCGATCTGGAGGAAGGCGAGGAGAAAGTAATCATCGAAGGTATGGACGGCGCGAGGGTAGACTCTTGTGTAATAATAGAACATCCTGACGGCACTACTGAAAAGAAGAATTTGGGGATTAGTTATTACAGGCCCATGCCTTATTTGATTGAAGTAAGGAGTAGAACATAGATTAGTTTGTGTTGTATTGGTTTCAAAGGTAATTCGCTTTGTAATATATGAATATTTGAAAAATGATTTGTTTCCGGGCAAACAAAACACGGGTTCGCCAGACTGTGTGAAAAATGTCATTCTGAGCGAAGCGAAGGATCTCAAATGGCCTAAAAACGAGATTCTTCGCTACACTCAGAATTTACACGTGTTACCCACACCACGATAAACGAAAGCATTATTGTATAATATAGATCCTTCGCGGGTCAAGCTAATCCTGTTCGTCTCAGGATGACAAAAATGTGGGGCTTTCATAGCAATTTGCACGTGTTACCCACACCACGATAAACAAAAGCATTATTGTAAAATATAGATCCTTCGCGGGTCAAGCTAATCCTGTTCGTCTCAGGATGACAAAAATGTGGGGCTTTCATAGCAATGACAAAAAGCGGGAAGGGTGCTTTTTCACACAGCCTGTCGCCCCTGCACACCCTACAAACCCGTGTTAATTTTCTACAACTTCAACAAAGCCTTTGCATTCAGCCCATTTACAAGGGCCTGTTCCGATTCGTTTAGACCTGAATTGGCAATATCCTTAATATACCTGCTCATAGGCAATAGGGGATAATCACTTCCGAACAGTACCTTATCCAATATGCCTATATCACTAGCCACCTTGAATATTTTTTTATCATATAAAAAAGGTGAAGCTGCCGTATCATAATATACATTTTTGTTCTGTTTCCGTATTTCCGGCATCAACTCATAAAATAACAATCCCCCGCCCCAGTGAGCGAATATTACTTTCAGGTCGGGATAATTATGCGCAAGTGCACTGGCCTTTACGGCTGTAGTATCAGTTTTTCCGCAATAATGATGCCCCACAGCTTCGTTTGTATGAATTATTACGGGCAGGTCCCTTTCTATGCATCCATTGGCTAAATTCGACATTTCATTTGAATCGGCTGTATCAAAACCTTGTCCATATGGCATCAATTCTCCGATCCCTGTTAACCCCATATCCATACATCTGTCCATTTCTTTCGATATCTCGCTAGATGTGGGAACCAGTATCATATATCCTATAAGTTTATCCGGAAATTTTTTAACAGCATCCGCAACGTAATCATTGGCATACTTACATAACCCCATATCTTTGAAACCGAAACCGAATATGACGGCCTTATCTACATCAGAATCATTTAATTCCCTGACAACATCTTCTGCGGTAGCAAACTTGTTTACGGGACTTTCACTGAGAAGCTTGAAATATGGTTCGTTTTCAGCCACCTTTCTCCAATCTTTTATAATGTCCGGCGGTGTTACATGGACATGAAAATCTATTTTCACGAAATCACCCCTCTCTAACAATTAATATATCATATTTGGAGGCAGAGTTTTTAATGAATTGATTTATTTGCCGAACAACCTTTATATTCGATAAAAATACATATTTTCTAATAATATATGTAAAGCTATATTGTAGTAATACTGTTTATTCCGGGGCGGCAGACTGTGTGAAAAAGCACTTTTCTCGCTTTTTGCCATTGCTATGAAAGCCCCACATTTTTGTCATCCTGAGACGAACAGGATTAGCTTGACCCGCGAAGGATCTATATTTTACAATAATGCTTTCGTTTATCGTGGTGTGGGTAACACGTGCAAATTTCT
>JAAZJW010000166.1 GCA_012800145.1 Clostridiales bacterium
CCCAATAATGTTTTATATTTTTCTTTTATGGTTTTTTCAATCTCCATTTTAATAATTTCATCATCATTTTCACCCTTTTCAAAAATCAGGTTAATTTCTATATCTTTTATAACAAGATATTGTGTGTTAATAGATTTTTCGAGTTTTTCCAGCCTTTCATCCTTGTCCCGAATAATATTTTCGAGGTATGATAGCTGCTTATAATAGTTATCCATTCTAAAGCTGACTAAAACAGACAGGGCAACAACACCTATTAATGTTCCCGTTAAAAGACCTGTTATAAAACATATAATAAATTTCAAGGCTCTCTTTCTTAATTTCCCCATATTTCACTACACCTTTGGAGCAGTCTGATGAAACCGTAGCCTGAGTTCGCCCCTAAGAGTGCTACGAATATGTATATAACCTGCTTTATTATACGTTTAAGTTCACCCTCGAACAACCCTCTATCTATTGCAATAAAAGATGAAAATGTCCCACCCAGGGCAGTAGCCATAGCCCATATTTTAATGGATGAGGCCAGGTTAATCATGGTTCTGAGCGGAGGCTTGTCAGTTATTATTGCTCCCACACCTGCAAAAACACTTGCCCCCACTACCACCCCGAAGGAAATTAAAAAGTTGTTTATAGTATTGGTAAAAAAGTTAGACAATGTTATCACCATACCTTATAAAAATCTTGTTATAGGGTATGACAGTTTTTTTATAATATAACTATAAATAGGCCGTTTATTTTCAGATGGACGCAAAGGAATGGTGGATATCGGATAGGGATTCTGATATACTGTACTAAATTAATAAGCCAAGAAAAGTCAGGTTGATTTATCATAAGCGAAAAACAAATCAGGAAATTAACAATGTGTTGAAAATAATGGAACAAACATTGTAAACGTACATTTAATCAGAAAGGGCAGATTAATATGATTCTATGGGGGATTTTTATAAGCGCTTTTTTAATAGGTTTTTCGGGAGCAATGATGCCGGGGCCCATGCTAGGAGTTGCAATCGACGGAAGCCTTAGGAAAGGGTGGATAGCAGGCCCCTTGACAGTATTGGGACATGGAATTTTAGAACTTATATTGGTTATAGTTATGTTCCTGGGACTCAGGGATTTTTTCTCCAATCCGACAGTTGCCGGGTTCATAGGCCTGTTCGGCGGTGTTTTTCTTGCATGGATGGGATACGGAATGATAAAATCGAGCATAAAAAAGACAGTCTCCCTGTCAGACCAAAACAAGAATAAAAAAGCGGGAACAGGAAACCTTGCACTGTCGGGAGCATTCATGAGTATGGCTAACCCCTATTTTATTATTTGGTGGTCATCGGCAGGAATGGAATCAATACGCCAATCCTATGCCCTTGGATTAATCGGTGTTCTAGTCTTTTTTTCGGGGCATATTTTATCAGATCTTACATGGTATACTATAGTATCTACCGCCTTTTCCAGGGGCAAAAAACTGGTTAATGATACCATATATCGCCGGATAATTTTATTATTAGGCATATTTATTATGGTATTTTCAATCTATTTTATAAACAGTGGTTGGA
>JAAZJW010000167.1 GCA_012800145.1 Clostridiales bacterium
CAGCTTTGTAGATTATGGTTTTTTTATAAGAACAATTTTGTTAATTAAATAATAAATACAGGGGAGAAAACCATGGACTTTAGACAATTAGAAGTATTTCTAGCCATTGCAAAGTTTAAAAATTTTTCTAAAGCAGCAGAACATTTGTACCTTACCCAGCCAACTGTAAGTAACCATCTATCCAATTTGGAAAGAAATCTGGATACCGTCTTGATTAATAGGTCTAAGTCTAACAAGGATGTTTCTTTAACTAAGGCAGGGGAATTACTTTATGATTATGCAATCAACATTATCAATTTGAGGGAAAATGCAAAATTCAGACTGGGTGAATTCAAGGGAAAAATCACAGGTAACATTGAAATAGCATCCAGCACGGTCCCGGAACAATACATCATTCCGGAAATCATATGCGAGTTTAACAAAATCTATCCGGATGTTACCTTTACCATATGCCGCCATGACTCTGCCCAGGTTGTAAAAGGAATTATAGACGGTGAAGTTGATTTCGGTATAGTTGGTGCTAAAATCCCTCACAGCCAATTAGAATACGTAAACCTTGTTGAAGACGAATTGGTCGTTGTTACCCCATATAATGATTCTAACCAAAATACTGACATAAAAAAGGTTGAATTAAAAGATTTATTGAAAGAAAGGTTTATACTAAGGGAAAGGGGATCAGGTACCAGAAGAATAATTGAAGAAAATCTAAAAAAAGAGAACATAAATATAAGCAAACTACAGATTATAGCCTACATCGAAAACACAGAAACAATAAAACAATGTATCAGGAGAGGTCTGGGCATTTCAATATTATCCAAACGTGCAATTAAAGATGAAGTTAAACATAAGTTACTTGATTATATATGCATCAGCGATATTGAACTAAAAAGAAGTTTCTATTTTGTTTATCATAGCCAGAGATTGCCATCCCCATTAGAGTTAGAATTCCAAAAATTTGTTTGCAATTATTTTGCATAATTATGCGGGACAAGACCCCTTCATATAAAAGGGGTCTTTCGCTTTTATATATAAACTAGAAACAAACCAAAAATCCCCCCTGCCCTGCATGTGTTCCGATTACCGGTCCTACAGTTGTTATCAGAACCCGGGCAGGATTAAAACTTTTAATTATCTCTTTCTTTAAAATTTGAGCATCTTTTATACAGTTACAATGAGCTATACTTACCACCTTGTCCTTAAAATCCACATTTTTTTCCTTCATTTTGTCTAGCATAAATCTAATAGCTCTCTTCTTACCGCGGATAGTTTTTAGTATTTTAACATATCCTTGTTCTACGTGTAAAATTGCCTTTAAATTCAGTAAATTAGCAACAGTACCTTTGATTTTTGTCAATCTGCCCCCCTTTACCGCATTTTCCAGGGTTTCTAAATAAACTATAATTTTCATATTGTCCCTGTACTCTTTCAGCTTTTCAACTATTTTTTCCAGTTTAATCCCCTGTTTTACCATTTCACAGGCTTTTAATACCTGCATTCCTACACCGATTGAACCACTCAAGCTGTCAAAAATTTCAATCCTACCATCTACCATTTCTTTTGCCATAATGGCACAATTTACCGTACCGCTCAATTTTGACGAAAGGTGTATAGATAATGTTTCACCGGTTTTTCTAGCCGATTCTCTGAAAACATCTATAAACTTTTGGGGTGAAGGCTGAGACGTTTTGGGAAGAGCCTTTGCAGTTAGCATTTTCTCGTAAAATTGTTCATGGGTCAAATCTACACCATCAATATAACTTTCCCCATCTATTTCAATATTCAGAGGAACAACTATGATATTGTTATCATCTAAAACTTCCCTTGGTAGGTCACAGGAACTATCAGTAATTATTTGCATCCAACATGCCCCCTACAAATTTTTTCTACTTATCATAATAATAGTAATATACATCTCCCCATATTGAAAGGAAAATACCGGAATTTATATCTTTTTGATATTGTTTTTATACGCATAAATAGCAGCCTGAGTACGGTCACTCACATTGATCTTTTTAAAAATACTTGAAACATGATTTTTCACAGTTTTTTCACTAATAAATAAATGGTTCGCTATCTCCCTATTGTTGAATCCTTCCGCTATCAGTGTTAAAACCTCATATTCCCTTTTTGTTAAGCTGTTAGAACCGGTTTTTTGTTTGTCTTTCTCTTCTCTACGATTAAATTCTTTAACCAATTCTGTTGCTAATGTGGGATAAATGTAACTCTCACCCTTGAATACATCCCTAATGGCCTTAATTAGACTTGCGCTTTCCGCATCTTTTAACACATAACCGTTAGCCCCTAAATTAATGGTTTCAAACAAGTATTCCCTATCCTCGTGAAAAGTGAGCATAATCACCTTAATGGTACTGTCCATGTCTTTCAATCTACGTAACGTCTGTATTCCATTTATGTTAGGCATATTAATGTCTAGCAAGATAATGTCCGGCCTGAGCTGCTGGGCTTTTAAAATCGCTTCCTCTCCATCGCCGGCCAATGCTATTACATTTATATCCTCTTCTAACTCTATAAGTTGTTTCAGACCTTGTCTTACTAAGGAATGATCATCTACTATCAAAACACTTATTTTCTTCATTTTTGCCCCCTAAATCTTCATTTGGTATATTAACAATAATTTTTGTACCATGATTAATTTTACTTTTTACTTCAAGTCTTCCATTGAGTAACTCAACCCTTTCCTTCATATTAAACAAGCCGAACCCACCATCAGACCTATCACCGATTTTGAGCCTTTCAGTATCGAAACCCACACCATTATCTGTTATAACCAAGGATAGATTTTTTTCTGTCAATTCTATTTTAATTTTAGCCTTGGTTGCACCTGAATGTTTCTGTATATTATTTAAAGCTTCCTGTATTATCCTGAACAGGGCAACCTTTTTAATTTTATCATCTATGTCTATTTGGGATATTATGATAAAATCAACTTCTATATTAGTGTCATTATAAAAATTGTTAATATATCTTTCAATAGTAGGTACAAGCCCGACATCATCTAGTGCCATTGGCCTTAAATTGTATATAATTTTTCTTATATCCTCAATACTGTTCCTCAAAATAGTCTTTAATTCCTGTATTTCAGTTTTTGCATTGCCGGTTTTCATGTCCAATAGTCGCTCGCATACCTCTGTTTTTATTACAGCATTAGTCAAGGATTGTGCAGGACCATCATGAATGTCCATTGCAATTCTCTGGCGTTCTTCCTCTTGTGCCTGTATAATTTTTTTTCCGAGCATACTCCTTTGGTTGATGTTTTCTAAGGTATCCGATATGTCCTCCAGATCACCACTTAGAAAATCGAACGCCGCTCCTACCTTGGACATAAGATTTTCCGCTCTCTTCAAAATATCCTGTGCATTTCTTAACCTAAGCTCCAAATCTGTCCTTTTTTTAATTAGATTTCTTTCCTCATGTCTTTTTAATGCTAATTTAATTCTTAGGTTATTAGCATTTTCATAGGCGGTTTTAATATCCTCCTCGGTGTACACCGAGAATTCCCTACTCACTCTGGATAGTATCCTTTTGCTTATATTTTCTTTGTTTTCCAATATTTCTACTTCTTCAATTAGAAACCTGATTTTATCCTGTAACTGCTCTAATTCCTCTTTGAGCTTATTACACTCATCCCTTACAGTTTCTAAAATTTCAAAAATTTCTTGTTTACCTTCTTCTATAGCCTTTATAGTTTTTTTTAATATTTCATTGATTTCAGCACTTTTCATATTGATACTTGACATGGTCCCATAAACCCCCAACCATATATATCGAAAAATTTAGATATTATATATAAATTATTCTATATATCATGCAAATTTCCTCTTTTTTCTACATACTTCCGCATATAAAATTCTGGAAACATATATCTCATTAAAAAAAGCAGCCAAGCTGCCTCTTCTGACGTATTTACTGTCTGTTATTTATTTTATAATCACTTAATAACCAGTTTTCCCCATCCTTTTTCATTTCAACTATATATTCTATTTCCTCTTTATAATTGTTCTCGTATCCTTCTATTTCCCATAAAATTGAGGCCTCCAGAACAGCCCCCCGGAAGTTATTTTTGATCACATGAACATCTTGAACCGAGACCCCGGAAATGTCTTCATAAGATGTCGGGACAGACAACATTTGTTCGAACATTTCCATATCTGCTCTAAACAATGGATTAGTGACGACTGTTTCCAATTCTTCTTCCAGTTGGGCCAGGGATGTGTATTGCCCAATTAAATAATTATTCCATATCCTAGCCCTTTCACAAAAAATTCTTTTAACTTGCTTATATAGCTCCTGTTCTGTAGTCTTACCATTATAAGATGCAAAAATAAAGTTATGACACGCAATGACAATAATAAATGTAAAAATAATAAAAACTTTCTTCATGATTTTCCCCCTTTGTTCATACCACTACCCATTCATATATATGATTATAAACAAAAAGGGTTGCAAAATTTAGTTTTTTTTAGTGCATAATAATCTTTTTTCCCAACATATAGTGTCATTTTAGGATAGTGTTCCACAATATGTTGTAGCACCTGATTCTAGTCTCTAATTTGTTCCAGTTCCCTTTTTTCTTCTTCGCTTAAAATATTTTCCGGATCCAAAATAATTATTATGCCGTCCTGTGTTTTACCTATTCCACCAACAATTTTTTGCCCCGAGCCCATTATAATATCCGGTGGCTCTTCTATATCATTATCATTTATAGTTAATACCTGGGAAGCACTGTCTACTAAAAGGCCTATCTGTTTACCATCTAATTCGGAAATTACTATCCTGGTATTTTCGGTTATAACAATCGGTTTAAAATTAAATTTATTATGTAAATTAATAACCGGCACTATATTTCCTCGATAATTAATAATACCCTCGATAAAACCCGGTGAATTCGGCACTTCTGTGCATTTTATATACTCACTTATTTCTTGAATATACATAACACCCACACCATACTTTTCCTTTTCCAATTCGAAAATAACATATTGTTTTCCGGACATATATTTCCCCCCCCATATTAAGGTTCATTGTTTTTTATATATCGATATTATTCTACATAACTATTGAATATCCTGCCGACTGCCGGCTTATCTATTTGCGAATAACTACACTTTTTAATAAAAAATCGCCTTTATTCATCTTCAAGACGCCCGG
>JAAZJW010000168.1 GCA_012800145.1 Clostridiales bacterium
CATTCGGTAAAACTCGGTCTGTAGGTATCAACCACTACCAATAACGATCTGTTTTCGGTCTTAAATTTTGCATCCTCACAATGTATAAACACATTCTTATATTCTTCTACCTGAAATATACGGTTAACTAACCCCTCAATTGCGGGATTAGTTTCATTTAACACAATATATGCTTCTTTGTTCCTGCTTTTAGCTGCATTATAAATGCCAAGCGCGGCACCTAAAGCATCCAAATCCGCCATTTTATGTCCCATAATCACAACATTTTCAGATTCATCTATCAGTTGGCGCAACGCATGGGATATCACCCTCGCTTTTACCTTGGTTCTTTTTTCTACTGCCCTTGCCTTGCCACCGTAAAAACTGATTTTATCCCCCTTCTTTAGGACCACCTGGTCTCCTCCCCTGCCTAATGCCAAATCTTTAGCTCCGTCGGCAAATTCCCAGGTCTGCAAAGGTGTATCACCATAAACCCCTATGCCCACACTTAAGGTAATAGGCATATTGTTACCTTGGCTTATTTCCCTGATGTTATCTAATATATCAAATTTTCCGGACTCCAGTTTTTCTAAATACTTGTGGCTAAAGATAACAATAAATTTATCCTTAGCATATCTTCGTATAAGGCCATTAATTTCACCTGACCATAGATTTATCCTGTGTTCTATTTCCGCCGCAACCAATGGCCTTTTTGCCTCTTCCGTATCCTGCATCACATCATCATAGTTGTCTACTTGAATAACTCCCACAACCATCCGCTCATCTTCATACTTTTTATTTAATTCTTCATACTTGGTGACTTCTATCCAATAGATCATAATAATGTAATCAGAGGCATGCTCCCTGGACGGTTTAACAATATTATATATGACCTTAAAATGTCTGTTGTTGATTTCAACTATTTCAGACAATTCATTTTCATTCTGTAATATATCCCCCAGCTCAAGGTTATGAATAACATCCCGGATGTTTTTTTCCAACAAATCATTACAATCGACCATATCTAAAAATCTGGAATTATACCATGTAATGGTGCCGTCAAACTCGATTATGGTTAACGGAATAGGAAGATTCAGAACAGCATATTTTGTTGCGGAATCGATGTCTGATGACAGCCTTTCAATATAACGTGTCCATTCTGCTCTTCTGATATTGCTGACCTTTAAATTATAATAGATTAAATATGCCAGCAAAAATATACCCACTATGCCGATTGTTTTATTATAAAAAAATGTTATCAATATAAATATAAAAATTATAATAAGGTAAATTCTCGTATCGGGAACCAGCATTCTGAAAAACTTGCCTTTTTTAATACTGCTCATTTTTAATTTTACCTCCAAATTCCCCTTAACTGTTTCTTATAACCTAACCTATATTTCTTATATTAACAATAGCATCCAATAATCCAACAAATGAAATTACTGTGAGCAAGGGGCTTATAAACAAAATCACTACCAACAAAAAAATACGTATGGCTTTAGGAATTTTAGTCCTTTTTATCAAATGACTTATGACTGACATGCCTTGTACAAAAAATATAAAAACAAAAAGTAGTGTAACGTTTGTGAGTAAATTAGCATGATAAATACCTTTAACATATCTGGTTAAATAGCTCAATATAAAGATAACAACAAAACCGAATACAATATTTTTCGGTAATTTGAAGTTGCTAAACTGTGGAAGCTCGGTATTACTATTGCCGGCGTCAAATCTTTTGAGTATGTTTATCGCTATATAGTAATTCCCAAAGGCGGTAATCATGGACTGAATAACAAACACACCGGGAACAATCATTAACAGATAGTTTAATACCTCATCCGCACTGAGGGCATCTATATTCATGTTTTTTAACATATCCACTTGTTTGCTTACAATACTTTCCATAGCAAGGGCAATTTCGTCAACAATATTCACATTCCCTATATAAGAAGCGATTTGAAGTATGATTAACATGGAAAGAACAGATATGGCAGTACCTATTCCTATTACCGCATAGGGTTCCTTTTGTTTTTTTATAAAATGCCCCATTGCCAAAATCATGGGGCCGAATACCAGCAACAAAAAACCTGCATAAATCAGCTCTACCAGGATCCCGATTAATAGGCTGAATGTAACAAATGAAAGTATGGAATATCTGTTGCCGTGTCTATATGCTAAAATTATGAAGGGAACGGGAACCAACATTATAGATACGGACAAAATCGGTATATATACAACGCTAACGGTGAGTACAGTGGTTATGGCGGCAATTAATGCTGCTTCAACAAATGCTTTTCTTTCATCATAATTCCTCATTTAAAAATCACTCCCAGCCATTATCCCTATTCGCCATGACCTTTTAGATATCGATATAAACTTGAAAGGTCTCCGTACCATTTTTCTAGATAGTGTTCTTCCAGTATATGAAGTCTTGCCTTTTCCTGTACCTTTTTATCGATATGCGAAAACTCAATACCCAGTCTTCTGGCCAAGGAATAGGTCACCAAAATAATGTTGGCTAAACCTTCCATAATCATCTGTTGCCCTTCTTTGCTGCCTTTAAATATGGCCTCGAAAACTGCTGAAACGCTGCTCAGAAGCTCGCATTTTAAAAATCCTATTATTTTTACATTGCGCCCTATATCAACATTATCTTTATCCATCATTGATTATATCCCCCCAAAAACTACTTTAATATGTATTATATTATATACTACCATTTTACTTATAACAAAACTATGTTGTTATTTTTTGATTATACTTTATTATATACTATTTTTTCACCTCCGGCACGAGGGCTAGTCATGTAACATTAACTTGCTTGAAATATTTATATATTACAATTCTCATCGCGGTTTGAAATTTTGAAAAATAGAGAACCTTCTTAAAATTTAATATAACAATACAACGTGAATGCATTTGGGAATATGACCATGATTCCCAGCGATTGAAGACGAAAAATGCGTTAAGCAAC
>JAAZJW010000169.1 GCA_012800145.1 Clostridiales bacterium
AAATTTACTTGTTCTATAATATCTAAAAAACTTTTTACCTTGGGATCATATTCTATACCCAGCATTGGCACCGATGTTCCGGCAGCAAATATAAGTGCATGTAAGCGCATTCCTACCAATATGTCCATATGCCCAATCAGTCCCATAACCTCCCTTGGATTTAATTCCCCTTCTATTATATATGCCCTATTTTTCATAGATTCACATATTTCCCTTGAAACGGGTATATCTCTGGACGGTTGCATGGGAATAAACAATATATTCATATTTTTTTCAGTAACGTAATCCCCGAACTTGGATAAGGCCCTCTTCAATGAATCGTCATTTCTCCAAGGCCTCACAGAAACCCCTATCAGCGGCTTATCTGTAGGTATACCCTGATTATCCAAAATTTCTTTTACTCTATTTTTACTTACCGGTTCCAAAACAAAAGTAGCGTCTGCTGTGACCTCTATACTTCTGTTTATACCTAAAGATTTTAATTCTATAAGGGAATTATAATCCCTTACAGCTATCATATCAACCTTATTTGCGACCATGTTTATTAAATATTTGCTGATATTTTTATTTATCGGACCTATGCCGTTGCCGTAAAACATTACTTTTTTATTCATCTTTTTGGCAAGATATATGATTCCCAGATAATAAATTAAAGAACGATTGCTTGTTACATCTTGCAATAAGGAACCTCCGCCACTAATTACCAAGTCGGCTTCTTTAATCGCTCGTACAATTTCCCTCAGATTATTTCTGCTAATTGCCTTAATATTGTGAAGATCCTCAGTATACTGAGCACTATATGATAAAGCTGAAATAGTTATATTAGGATCTATCTTCCTTAAAGTATCTATTATAGAGGATAGGATTGCTTCATCACCAATATTTTTAAAACCATAATAACCAAAAATAAATATTTTCTTCATAGGAATTATCACCTTTTTTATTCAGGACCTTTCCCATCCTTGTCCACCCTTCTGTATATTTCAATATATTCCTCAGCCATTTTAGTCGATGAATAATTTTCTTTCGCCCATGTAAACAGTTCCCTACCCATTTCGGATCGTTTCTCTTCTGAATTAATCAGTATTTTCATTTTTTCAGCCAGTTCCCCGTAGTCCCCGGGCTCAAAGAGTAGACCCGTCTTTCCGTCTATAATTAATTTAGGTACACCTCCGACTCTCGAACTTATGGTTGCCTTTTTCATGTTAGCACCCTCCAGTAAGGCATAAGGAAAGGTTTCACTATAGGATGTTAACAAATTAATATCTATGGAATTTAAAAAATCATATGGTTTGTCCACATATCCCAGAAAATAAACGTATGAATCGAGGCCCAATGCAATAGAAAGCTTTTTTAAATTGTTTAACTCAGCCCCATCACCGCCTATCAAAAACCTGACGTTGGAGTTTGTATTCAGTACCTCTTTTGCAGCCTGTAATAAGACTCTGTGCCCCTTGACGGGATGAAGTCTCGCTAATATCCCAACATAAACATAATCGGAATTATAGACTAAATCATTTGACATAAAATATTTGTTTTTATCTATATATTGAATCTCATCCTTAAAATCCAATCCGTTAAACACATAAGATATTTTATTGGCAGGAAACCCTCTTTTTATAATTTCATTTCTAAGTTGTTCCGAGATAGTTATGTAATGATCCATAAATCTTAAGGCCAGTGCATTAATGGGAGTAAAGATTGTTCTCTTGTAAAGATTGTCTTTAAAATCCAGTCTATAATCGCTGTGCATTGTTGTAATTATGGGAACGTTGATTTTTCTCTTTAACAAAACACCGATCATATTGGCTCTCGCCCCATGACAATGAACAAGACTGAATTTTTCTTCATTCACTATTTTTCTCAGTTTTTTCAAAACAGACATATCCAGTCTGGAACTCTGCAACATAAGCTTGATATCCAGACCCATATCTTTTGCTTCTTCATAAAAAATCCCCTTGGTAAAACATACTATTTTAACTGACACATTTTTTTCCTGAAGATTCTCAACGAGAGTAAGCACCTGGACCTTGGCTCCCCCTATATCTCCACCACTAATTAAATGAAGTACCTTCATTTTGGCCTACTCCAAGGAGTAGTTCCCCCTCTCCAAGAGTCTGTTTTAAATATTCCTGACTAGTATCTGATATCTAACATTACAGCTTCAGCCTTACTTTTATTACTTTGAACAATGTGAAGGTTACCGCTCAATATTTCCAGACCCCTTATTTTAATTCCTCCGGATCCACATTCTGCCTCACCCTCAAGGGTAAGAATTACATTGTACCGTTCCGGTACATCTGCATTAACCAAATTACCTTGACTATCCACAACGGCTTCCTTATGGGGTTCCACCCTGACTCCTTTTACTGTGCCCAAAATTATACCTGTTATCGAATCCTTTATTATATCCCCTTCCTGAAAACCTTTGGTGAAGGGTAACATCACCTTCTTTATAAATAAATCCATCTCTATGCTCCGAACTGTTGTCTGTTGGCCCATTAAAGCCGATTTTTGACTGATTTTAAAACAAATTCCGAAAATTAGAAACAAAATCAGAACAACCACTATTAAATCTATTAAGTTTATTAATCCAAATAATTTTCCCTTTTTATCTATCAATTGCATTCCTACACACCCCTTCGATCATTTACTTATAATAAGTACTGATTATATGCTCTCATAAAGTATGCCTTTTGTCTCTACCTCCTCCCGGGTATAAACATTTTTCGTATCCAGGATAAAGGGATTATTATCTTTTAACATTTCCTTAAATCTATCTAAATCCTTTAAAT
>JAAZJW010000170.1 GCA_012800145.1 Clostridiales bacterium
AATTTTGTCCACTAACAAAAACGGATATCTGTGGGGTATCAGTTTTTGTATTTCTGTAATATCCAACTCCATTTTCATGCCTCCTAATTTTTAATGCGCCTTAAACTCGGTCCAGACACGGTCATATTCCTTCAGAAAATCGCCCGGGTCTGAAAATACTTCACAATTATTTATTATATCATTAGTAGGATAAGCCACCTTGTCGTTTCGAATTTCCTCATCCAACATTTCCATGGCGCCTGCGTTAGGTGTGGAGTAGCCTACATAATCCGTATTTCTAAAGGCTATTTCAGGTCTTATCATAAAGTTAATAAATTTCTCCGCAAGTTCCTTGTTTCTGACGGTTTTGGGGATAACCATATTATCAAACCATATGTTGCCCCCCTCTTTCGGCACCACATAATTGAAATTTTCGCCTTCTTCTATTATAACCACGGCTTCTCCCGACCAAACTACTGCAAGTGCCGCCTCTCCCCCAATCATCATATCCTTTACTTCATCTATAATATACGCCATGACTAAGGGCTTTTGCGCAATCAATTCTTGTTTTGCCAGTTCCAGTTGTTCCGTATTTTCTGCATTAAGGCCAAAACCCAGTTTTTTGAGTGCAACCCCAATGGAATCCCTCTGGCTGTCCAACATCAGGATTTGACCTTTATATTTTTCATCCCACAATATATCCCAGCTGTCTACAGGTTCGGTCACTATTTTTTCATCATAAAGTATCCCAAGGGTCCCCCATAGGTACGGCACGGAATATTCATTGTTCGGGTCAAAATCCAGGTTTTTGAATGTTCCGTCGATATATTTATAGTTATCAATATTATCCATATTGATTTTTTCCAGCATATCTTCCTTTATCATACGTTCTATCATATAGTCCGATGGGAACAGCACATCATAACTTGCACCGCCGGACTTAAGTTTTACATACATGTCCTCATTGGTTGAAAATGTTTCATATATAATTTTTACACCATATTCCTTTTCAAATTCCTTTAATACGGATTCGTCTATATAGTCTGCCCAATTATATACGGTCAGTGTTTCCCTTTTGCCGGAGGAACAGCCTGCTAAAACGGAAAGCACCATGATTATAGCCAAAAACCCGGTCAATAACCTAATATTATTTTTCATTTTTTACCCCCTTTGAACTGTTTTTGATGATAAACAAAATATCCCCTTGACAGATTCTTCGCAAGCACCATTAATACCGTCCGTCTCAGAATGACAAAAAAGTAGAAAAGGTGCTTTTTTTACACAGACCATCGTCCTTGCTTTTCTTGCTGGGTTAAATCACTGCCAAACTATCGCTAAACTATTGTTGAACCATTGTTAATCGGTAGTTCTTTTGTTGATAACTAGAAGCAGGGTTAGCACCGCTAAAAACATCAACGTAGACAGAGCGTTTATTCTGGGGTTAATCCCCCTTCTCGCCATGGAATAAACAGTTATCGATAGATTGCTCACACCCCTGCCTGCTGTAAAAAAACTTATCACAAAATCATCTATGGAAAGTGTAAATGCCATCAGAGCGCCCGTCACTATTCCCGGCATGATTTCCGGCAAAATCACCTTTCTGAATGCATAGACAGGTGTGGCGCCCAGGTCCATGGCGGCCTCGGCCAGATGTTTATTCAACTGTTTCAACTTCGGCAAAACAGCCAATACCACGTATGGTATACAAAATGTAATATGAGCCAACAACATAGACAAAAATCCCAATTTCAACTTAAAAAATATGAATAATGTCATTAAAGATATACCTGTAACAATTTCGGGATTCAGAACAGGCAGATAATTGATGTTGAGTACCACCTTTTTACCCAAAAAGCTCATATTGTGGATTCCCACGGCGGCTATGGTGCCGATTATGGTAGAAATAACCGCCGAAAGTATGGCAATTACAATGGTATAATAAAATGCATTTTTTATCACATTATCGCTGAACAATTCCTTATACCACCGTAAGGTAAATCCTCCCCATTTTCCCCTTGAGCGTGATTCGTTGAAAGAAAATATCATTAAGGTGATTATGGGGGCATAAAGAAACAAAAACATTAGATATGTGTAAAACCTTCTGATAGATTTGATTACCATAACCCACCACTCTCCTCTGCAGGATCTTCATATCTTGTTGCAACAGCCATGGCTATCAAAATGAAAATCATCATTATTATAGATATTGCAGAACC
>JAAZJW010000171.1 GCA_012800145.1 Clostridiales bacterium
AGATCGTCCTGGTTAAGATCCTCCCCCGAAAGTTCTATTGCAACATTCCTTATGCAATCATTATTCAATAGTCCATTATATTGATCGTATATTTTAAACCTGGTTTCCTCATCAAAAACCACATGTACCACATCGAATTTAGACTCCTGAATATCCACAAAATATTTTAATAATTTAATGAATTCACTGTACTCTTTGTCCATTAAAAAATCTTCCGCCACATTCTCAACTATTTCATCCAAACCCAGTAGGTAATCCCTCAGTCTGAATAAGATAAACCCATCCAGGTTAATCTCTGTGTTATTTTTTAAATAATCGGTTAATCGCCGCAGAATTTTGGATTTTGGATCAAAGGCATCATCCTTTAACAGAAATTTGTTTGCCTCATTTTTTCTTAATATATCAAAACAGTTTTTATAGATTTCTATTCTTTCCCTTATATCAAAACAACAATAATTGGTGTCAATTATGTGTTGGATTAAACCCGGTTCTTCACAATCCCTTATATACTCATAAAGGACATTTGAAGCACAGAATTTAAATATGTTTATAAATTCATTAACAGGATAGTCCCTTATGTTTTCAGCGGGCACACTATAATTTAAACAATAGAAGGGTTCAATATAGTATACTCTCTCCTTTATATCGATTCCCTCATTACTAAAGGACTCGAGTACGGATTGTATTTTCTCCTGAATCTCATTTATACTTTTTTCTGCCAGAATAGACAGTATATCCAACTGTTATCACTCCCCTCCGATGTAATAATAGTATGTGTTTAATGTTCGATACTATTCCAACAGCAGTATTACATAATATTGAATTTAACCCGATAGATAACAACTCTTTTGATTTTTTTATTTGTTTTCATATGGCAAAAAACTAAATTTTATTTGGTTTCCATTGATTCCCTATAGGTCTTAAATTTTTTTTCAATATGTGGATTGTCCTTTAGGAAACTCAGGTAACTTGCCATACATTTTAACGTTTCTCTGCCTATCGTATGCTCTATTTTCTCTGTTTCCTCCAATATATCCTTACTTACACCGATAGACTTAAGAAAACCCTCTATGATGTTATGTCGCATGAGCAACATGCTCCCCTTTAACTTTCCCTTCTCTGTAAGGGTAATTACACCATATCTTTCATAATTAACTAAATGAATTTCAGCTAATTTTTGGACCATTCTGGTAACCGAAGGGGGTTGTACATTCAGAGCATTAGATAGCACATTAATCCTTGTATATCCGTTACTCCCCGATAATCTATATATCATTTCAACATAATCCTCCATAGAGGGAGTTAACAGTTTTTGATCTCTTTTGATATATTCACTGAAAGTGAAAAAATCTCTTTTCATGATGATCATCCCCCGGCCAAATTGCTTGATAATATTAAAATATATGTATAAGAAAACATTTTATGTTAAGACAAGTTTCCTTTACCTGCCCCGGTTCATAACCTATATACTATATAAGTTAGCCTAGGGTAACTTATGAAAACCGTTCAAATATATGCATTTCCAGGATAAGTTTGTATTTCTATTTAGTTTTATAAAATATTAGTTGATGAAGGGAGGATAAATACATGAACAGAGACTATATGCCCCTTTTCAAGGTTGCCGTCGGCACCAAGGTCCAGGTATCTGAACTCCTATCAGCTGGACTCCCCAGAAGAAGAATGTTAGACCTGGGCATTATTCCCGGGACTGCTATAGATGTAATCAGAAAAAGTCCCTTAGGTGACCCTGTCGCCTATAATATTCGCGGAGCATCAATTGCTCTGAGGAAAGAAGAAGCAGAACAAATTTTAGTTAATAAAATCAGTTAATCTAGAGGAAGGAGGAAATATTATGAATTCAATATGTAAGTCCTGTCCAAAAGCAGATTTAGATCAAAATTTTAATATAAAATTAAAAGATCATAATGAATTTGTAATTGCATTAGCAGGTAATCCTAATGTAGGCAAAAGCACAGTGTTTAATGCTTTAACGGGCCTTAATCAACATACAGGCAATTGGCCCGGCAAAACTGTATCAAACGCTAGAGGAATTTATAAACATAAGGGTAAGAGATTTGTTCTCGTGGATTTACCCGGCACCTATTCATTGTTAGCAAACTCCGTCGAGGAACAGGTAGCAAGAGATTTTATATGCTTTGGAAAACCCGATGCTACTGTAGTTGTTGCCGATGCTACCTGCCTTGAGAGAAATTTAAATATAGTTTTGCAGATAATAGAACTTACAAACAAGGTTGTTCTATGTATAAACCTTATGGATGAGGCAAAACGGAAAGGGATTTCGGTAAATATAAAAAAATTGGAGAAAAAATTGGGAATTCCGGTAGTGGCAACAATAGCCAGAAAGGGCGAAGGATTAGATAAACTGATGGACAAAACATATAACGTTGCTTTGGGACTCGAAACCACATCCCCCAAACAGATTCAGTATCCCAAAATTATAGAGGACAAAATTGAAAAAATCTCGAAACAACTGCAGGATACTTTAGAAAATAAATTGAATTCGAGATGGGTGTCTTTAAGACTCATGGAAGGTGATACCACAATACTTGAATCCATCTACACATTTATGTTAAACAAAGAAAATACCTATGTTGAAGAGGAAGGGGCTTATATATATGGATATCAGTGAAAACAGGGATGAACACAATTTGATAAGAGACCTAAAAGATACTCTGGATAAAGAAAAAAACGAACAATTAAAAGATATTATTGTCAGCAGCATATATGCAAAGGCCGAAGAAATAGCTTCTGATGTCGTCGTAAAAGAAAGCAACAGAAAAATTGACTGGGATCAAAAATTAGACGATATTCTAACATCCAAATACTCGGGGTTTCCAATAATGTTCCTCCTACTGGGAGTCATATTTTGGATAACCATAGTCGGTTCCAATTACCCCTCAGAAATGCTGTCAAACCTATTCTTCGGAATAGAAGACCATTTAACAGGTTGGCTTATATCAATAAGTACACCTCAATGGCTGCATGGAATACTTATATTGGGTATTTATAGGACACTGGCGTGGGTAGTATCCGTAATGCTTCCCCCGATGGCCATATTTTTTCCGCTTTTCACCTTTTTAGAAGACCTGGGTTATCTTCCAAGGGTAGCATTTAATTTAGATAGGCTGTTTAAAAAGGCAGGGGCACACGGCAAACAATCACTTACTATGAGTATGGGTTTTGGTTGCAATGCGGCGGGAATTATAGCCTGCAGGATAATTGAATCCCCAAGGGAGCGTCTTATTGCAATGCTCACAAACAATTTTGTTCCCTGTAACGGACGTTTCCCAACCTTGATTGCAATGTCCACTATTCTCCTGGGGGGCCTGGTTGCCAGTCGGTTTAGTAATCTGGCGGCGTCCTTGTTCGTATCCGTACTGGTACTGATCAGTGTGATAGTAACACTGGCAATTTCATGGCTGTTGTCCAAAACATGGCTCAAGGGAGTCCCTTCATCATTTACACTTGAACTCCCACCCTATAGAAAACCGCAATTTGGCAGAATACTATACACATCCATAATAGACAGAACCATATTTGTACTGGGCAGGGCTGTTGTCATTGCAGCTCCTGCCGGGATAATAATTTGGTTACTAGCCAACATAAATGTTGGCGGCATCAGTATGCTAAACCACAGCGCCGCATTTTTACAGCCTTTTGCAAATCTAATCGGGCTGGACGGATTTATATTGATGGCCTTTATTTTGGGGCTTCCCGCAAATGAAATAGTACTGCCGATACTGATTATGAGCTATATGTCAGAAGGTGCAATGCTGGAACTGAATAGCATCCGAGCTATGAAAGAATTGTTCATTGCCAACAATTGGACCTGGCTAACAACCTTAAACGTTATGTTGTTTACCTTGTTTCACTTCCCTTGTGGCACAACTCTCTGGACCATAAAAAAGGAATGTGGCAGTAATAAATGGACCCTGTTCAGTGCTGTTATGCCTACTGTTGTCGGTGTTACGATTTTGTTTGTAATAACACAATTGGTCAGATTCCTGGGGTTGGCATAGAATACAATATAAAACCATTAGGATGGCTTTTTCGATAATAAGAAAAAAACGGCCGACAAAAGTCGCCCTCATGGTTTTTAACCATATCTCAAATCAAAAATGATGGGATCCTCCGATCCCATCATTTTTAGCATTTCACCATAACATAAAACGGTACTAAT
>JAAZJW010000172.1 GCA_012800145.1 Clostridiales bacterium
GATATAACCGAACGCAAAAAAGCTGAGATTGAAAGGGAAAATTTGAGAGAATCAATTTGTGTTCAGTTAGCCCGCATGCAAGCACTGATGGATTTATTGCCTGTTCGCGTTTGGATTTGTGACGCGGACGGAAGGTTGGAAATGGCAAATAAAGCCGTTGATCAAATTTATGACGGCAATGTTCCATCGATAGAAAAAGCCGGGGAATATGGGCTATACATGACTTTATGGTCAGATACCGGCGAAAAAATTCCTGTAGAAAAGTATCCGATTGTGAGGGCAATTAACGGGGAAACAGTAGAGAATATGATTGTGGATTATAAACATGTCAGTGGAATAATGGGGACTGAAATTATTTCATCTGTTCCTATATACGATGAAAATGGGGACATAACCGGTGCTGTGGCCGTGGCCATGGATGTTACCGAATTAAGAAAAACCCAGGAGGCGCTGGGTGAAAGTGAAGAGAGATTCCGAACAGTGCTGGAGAACTCTATGGACGGGATTGGTTTGCTCAACATCAAAACGGGGAAATTTGATTATATTAACTATGCAAATGTCAAGGCTGCAGGTTTCGCATTGGGGGACACAGAAGAACACGGTATAGAAGAATGGAGCGCACTTGTACACCCTGAAGACCTGCCGGGGGCCTTGCAGGCATTAGAAACATCTAAACAGGATGGAGTAGCCGAAGCAGAATTTCGCTGGGGAACAAGGGGAAGGGAATGTCATTGGTTCCACGCGTGTCTCAAATCGGTATTGAATGCGGATGGTGAACCTACCCATATAGTGATTATCAGTCGGGACATAACTGAGCGTAAGCGGATGGAGCAAGAACTCAGGGAATCAAAAAAATGTGCTCATGACCTTATAAAAGAACTCGAAGAAGCTGACAAAAATAAGGATAAGTTCATCAGTGTACTTTCCCATGAATTGAGGAATCCGCTTGCTGCAATTCTTGCCGGTATTCAGATGCTTGATATAACACAGGATGATGATCTTATTGCAAAATCAAAAGAGGTTATTAAGCGTCAAACCGATAAATTGTGTAGATTGGTCGATGATTTATTGGAATTGACAAGGATTACTCAGAACAAAATTAATCTGAAAAAGAGAAACATCAATTTGAATGAAATAACAAAAAACACCATAGAAGATATCATACTCAAATATGAAGATAAAGGCGTGCAACTTGAAACAGAATTTCCGGTGGAGTCTGTTTATTTGAATGCAGATCCTCTGCGTATTGCTCAAACCATTGAAAATATTTTATCCAATGCACTTACATTTACTCAAGAAAACGGCACAGTTCGGCTTGCATTAAAAACTGAGGAAGGTCACGCCGTTATAAATATAGAAGACAACGGTATCGGTATTTGTCCCGAAATTCTGCCACATTTATTTACACCTTTTACCCAAGCAGATGATACGCTGGATAGAAGAAATAGTGAACTCGGCCTGGGGCTTTCTATTGTTAAAGGTATTGTGGATTTACACGGGGGTACTATAAATGCATACAGTGAAGGTTTGGGAAGAGGATCCAGGTTTATAATACGTCTGCCTATCATAGGGCATCAATAGCTTGTTTGGAAATATTGGAAAAGCATAATGTTATTTATTACCGAATCCACTAGAATATATGGTATAATATTGTAAATTGGAATGCTTGTTTTTCTAAAAAAGGGATTATTTGACGGAAATAGTTGAATCTGTTGGCGATTCAGCACAGTTTAAGAAGGGATGGATCAATTTGCTACTTAAGATTTTTCATACTGCCGATTTACATATAGGCATGAAATTCAACAGCTATCCCGATGATATCAGGGGTTGTCTTATGGAAGCCAGGTTTGATGTGCTCGATAAAATGGTTCAAATGGCAAATGAGCGGTTGTGTAATTTATTTGTGGTTGCGGGGGATTTGTTTAATAATATAAATATTCCGAAGAGGGACATATACAGGGTGATAAAATCTCTGGAAGGATTTGATGGGGAATGCGTTTTAATTATGCCCGGAAATCATGATTATGATAATGGAATGATTGATTTATGGGATACATTCAAAAAGAATATGTCGGACAAGATACTGTATTTGGACGAGGAAAAACCCTTTTCATTGGAGCAATACGGATTGGATGTCATGGTATATCCTGCTCCCTGCCATTCCAGACATTCCGATGTAAACAACATAGGGTGGATAAAGGATAATGAAGAATTTGTTTCTCAATTATGCCATATAGGAATTGCCCATGGTTCTCTTGAGGGCATTTCACCGGATATAGACAAGAATTATTATTTTATGTCTAAAAAGGAACTGGAGGATACACCTGTGGACATATGGTTGTTGGGACATACCCATGTGAGCTATCCTGATAACGACACTGTAAATGATTGGAGAATATTCAACCCGGGAGTTCCGGAACCCGATGGTCTTGATTGTGGCCACGAAGGTTATGCGTGGGTTATTACAGTTGATTCGGACAAGCTGATAAAAGCTGAAAAAGTAGCAACGGGTATTTATAGATTTTACGATGAACAGTTTCAGATAAACGATGATGATGAATTTTACAAAATTAGAGATACCGTACTCAAGGACAATCCCGATAAAAAGGTTATCAGACTGACCCTGAAGGGGAGGGTAAGCGGGGATACATTTAATGACAGATTAAAATTATATGACGAGCTCCATGATAAAACAGCTTATACCATCATAGATGATTCGGGGCTGGGGATAAAGGTGACGGAAGAGATTATCGATAAGGAATTTACTTCAGGTTCTTTCCCGCATCGGTTTTTGAATGAATTGGCAGATGATGACGAGGCGCTTCAAATCGCATATGAATTGATTCGGGGGGTGGAGGGGTGCTGATAAGAAATTTTTCATGCAATAGATTTGCAGGGCTGAAGGAAATAAACATTCGGTTTGAAAAAGGCCTGAACGTAATACTGGGGCCCAACGAATCCGGAAAAAGTTCCATCATTGAGGGTATTCACGCAACACTCTTCAGGGAGCCGAAGTTGAGGATGAGTGTTAAAAACGATAAAGAATTTCATGAGAGGTTTATGCCTTATCCCGATGGGGATGTGATAGACAGTGAAATCATTATATGTATTGGTAATGAAGAATACAGATTGAAAAAAGAGTGGGGTGTTACGGAATCATTACAGCTTGAAACCCCCGATGGAACCATAATTAAAAATGTGAAGACTGCTAATGATATTTTGAAGGAAATATTGAAATTCGGCTCAGGTACATACAGCAACATAATATTTGCAAAACAAAGGGATATAAAAAGGGCCATAGATAAAATATTAAGTGATGAAACATCGAGTGAAATCAGCAATATACTCATAAAAACCATGATGGAGCTTGATGGCATATCAGTTGACGAATTAGACAGAAGAATCCAAAAAGAAAAGGAGTCTTTTCTAAAGAAATGGGATATAGATAAAAATTGTCCCGTCAACAACAGGGGAATAAACAATCCCTATAAAACGGGCCTGGGTAAGGTGCTGGAGAGCTACTATCAAAAGGAAGAAATAAGGATTTCTATGGATGAAGCCCGAGAAGCGGAAAGGGATTTTGAAGAGATATGTAATGAACTAAAGGAAAAATCCGAACAAATTGAAAATCTAAAATCAGAAAAAAAGAAATTCGAAGATATAGAAGAGGATATGACCAAAAGACTGGTGCTGGAACCTAAGGTGTCTGTCCTCAACCGAGAAGTAGAAGTTATAACCGAAGTGTGTAAAGAATGGCCTGCAACGGAAACGCGGATAGGGCAGTTTGATGATGAACTTGAAAAAATCTCCCCGAGGATTGAAACTGTGGAACAAGAAAGGGAGGATTTCCGCAAAATTGGCAAGAAATCAGGGATAGTAAAAAAACTGGCAAAGATTGACGGACTCAACGAGGAAATCAAGGAAAAGCGACTTAAGATAAAAGAAATGAAAAATATAAGCGATGATGACATAAAAAAAATGGAAAATTATCATGGGGAAATTTCCAGGATAAAAGCTGCTATGGAAGCCGGAATTATTATTGGTCGGTTTAACAGAATAAATCCATCATGCGATATATCATTGATAACAGATCTTGAAGATAAGCAAGGGATAAAGCAAGGGGAAACCTTTACGGCAAAGGGATATGCAAAATTTGAATCTGATGAATTCGAACTGGAACTAAAGACAGGTGAACTAGATTATGAAAAATTAAAAACCGCTTATGATGGATGTAAAATCAAACTTAAAAATCTTTTAAAAGACCTTCAGGTAGAAGACATAGAAGAAGCTAAACTCAACAAAAAGGAGAGGGAAAAATTAATAAACGAAATAGACAACATGACAAAACAGGTGGATTTACTGCTTGAGAATGAAAAATATGAGGATTTGAAAGCGGAGTTAAAACAACTCGATGATCTGGGACAAGTAAGGGACATAGAAGAAATAAATGAGGAAATAGATAAACTCAATGGTAGACAGGCAGAACTTGTGCTGGATAAAAAAATTGCGGAAAATACATTGCAGGGCTGGATGGACAAATACAAAAGCCTGGACAGTGCCCTGGATCTGCTTATGGATAAAAAAATAGAATTAAAGGAGACAAAAAATAAGCTGGATGAACTGGCGCCCATCCCTGAAGAATTCGAATCTGCGGAAGATTTTAGGAACAACCTTAATGATGTCAGAGAATCCTATGAAGAAAATCAACAGAAATATAGTGAACTCAAGGAGGCTTATTTTGAACATCAGAAAAACCTGCCGGAAAGCACCTATGAGGAGTTAGAAGCCGCATACCTGGAAGCGGAATCAATATTCAATAAAAAACTTGCAAGGGCGCAAAAACTTATAAAAATTCATGAGGCCTTTGAAAAAACCAAGGAAGAAATCGGAAAAACCCCGTTCAAACCTTTGGCTGAAAAGTTTACCGGGTATTTGTGTATGCTGACTGACGGCAATTACAATCAAGGCGGAATTGATGATGAATTTAAGATAAATCTGCAAAACAAAAATGGTATTGAAATGCCTTATACCTTACTGTCTTCAGGAACCTATGATTGTGTGGCATTGGCCTTGAGATTTTCGATATTAAAATACATATACGGTTCAGCCCCGGGGTACGTAGTGCTTGATGATTGTATTGTGGATTTGGACCCGATAAGGAGGAAAATGGCAA
>JAAZJW010000012.1 GCA_012800145.1 Clostridiales bacterium
AAAATAATCCTTGTCTGGTCGGTGAATCAGGAGTCGGAAAAACTGCGGTAGCAGAAGGACTGGCACAAAAAATAGTGGAAGGTAATGTTCCCGAAATACTAAAGGACAAGAGAATAGTTGCATTGGATCTGGCATCTATGGTAGCCGGGACAAAATACCGTGGGGAATTTGAAGACCGTTTTAAAAAAGTGATGGAAGAATTGCGTGCAGCCACCGACGTAATATTATTTATAGATGAAATTCATACAATAATAGGTGCAGGTGCGGCAGAAGGCGCAATAGATGCGGCTAATATGTTGAAACCCGCATTAGCCAGAGGTGAAATGCAGGTAGTCGGCGCCACAACCTTTGACGAATACAGAAAACATATTGAAAAAGATGCCGCACTGGAAAGAAGGTTCCAGCCCATAACCGTAGATGAACCTTCAGTTGAAGATACCATTAAAATACTGGAAGGGTTAAGGGACAGGTATGAAGCCCACCACGGAGTCAAAATTACGGATGAGGCATTGAAGGTAGCCGCAGAACTGTCTGCAAGATATATCACCGACAGATTTTTACCGGATAAAGCCATAGACCTAATGGATGAAGCGGCATCCAAGGTTAAAATATTTACAGTTACCACACCGCCGGATTTGAAGGATTTAGAAGAAAAGCTGGAACAGCTTTCCAAGGAAAAAGAGGAAGCAGTCAGCATTCAGGATTTTGAGAGAGCTGCTGAAATAAGAAATGAGGAAAAAGAAACCCAGAAACAATTGGAAGAAAGAAAAACCAGTTGGAGGGATAAAGATAAAGAAGCCATAGTTACGGACGAGGAAATAGCCAATGTTATATCTGATTGGACGGGTGTGCCTGTAAACAAACTCAGGGAAGAAGAATCCGAGAGATTACTCAACATGGAAAAAATCATCCATGGCAGAGTAATAGGACAACAGGAAGCCGTAAAGTCTGTAGCAAGAGCAATTAGGAGGGCCAGGGTCGGCCTGAAAGACCCGAAAAGGCCGGTAGGTTCATTCATATTTTTAGGTCCTACGGGAGTCGGAAAAACCGAATTATCGAAGGCGCTGGCGGAGGCTATGTTCGGGGACGAAGATTCCATGATCCGAATCGATATGTCCGAATATATGGAAAAGCACACAGTTTCGAGACTCGTGGGTTCACCACCGGGATATGTAGGTTTCGATGAAGGCGGACAGCTCACGGAAAGCGTTAGGAAAAAACCTTATTCTGTAATACTATTTGATGAAATAGAAAAAGCCCATCCTGATATATTTAATATTTTATTGCAGATATTAGACGACGGAAGGTTAACCGACGCACAGGGCAGAACGGTAGACTTTAAAAATGCCGTGATTATTATGACCTCCAATGTTGGAATGCAGACCATAAGGAAGCAAAACATTCTGGGGTTTGCTGTCGCTGAAGATGATCTGGCACGGAGTGAATATGAAAAAATGAAGGAAAATGTTATGGAAGAACTCAGAAGAACCTTCAGACCTGAATTTTTGAATAGAATAGATGACATTATAGTATTCCACAGTTTAGACAAGGAGCATATCGGTAAAATTGTAGATTTGATGTTAAAGGACCTTAGGGAACGTCTGAAAGATCTGGATATTACTTTAGAAATAAGCGAACCTGCTAAGGTATTTATTGCAGATGAAGGATTTGATTCTGAATTTGGCGCCAGACCTCTAAAAAGAGCCATTCAGAAAATGGTGGAAGACCAAATATCTGAAGAATTGTTAAGGGGAACCATTAAAGCCGGTTCAGAGGTATTGGTAGACCTGTCTGATAATAAGCTTGTTATTAAGCCAAAAGTGGGTTCTAAATAATAATATGGGGACGACCTGTGGCCGTCCCCATGTTTATCTTTAAATTTATTTCAATGCATCCTCTACCGCTTTTATAATTCCCTTGCTTGTGGTGGTTGCCCCCGATACAGTATCAACTTCTGTATCTTGCGCTTCCACTATAGCTTTCGGTATCTCTTCTATTGCAGCGTCTGAAATATTAGGTGTTTCGCCGTGGTCTAAAATTTCCACATTGACGATTTCTCCGTCTTTAACCTCTACTTCTACCTTAATATCCCCACCGAAACCTTTGCCTGTTCCCTCGTGGGTGCCATCCTTATAGCTGGGTTTAGCTTTTGCCTTAGACAGAGCATCCATGACTGCCTTTTTAATTCCTTTACTCGAGGTAGTTGCTCCCGACACACTATCAACTTCGATACTTTGTGCTTCTACTATTGCTTTCGGTATTTCCTCTATTGCAGCATCTGAAATATTAGGTGTTTCGCCATGATCCAAAATTTCTATGTTAGCTACTTTTCCATCTTTAACCTCGACCTCTACCTTAATATCCCCACCAAAACCCTTTCCTGTTCCTTCATAAGTACCGTCTGCCAGGCTCATATCCGATATATCCTCTGTTACCTCTTCCTTTTCTTCTTCTTTAGGCGCCGGCGGTTTTTCTTCTTCCGATGCACCGGATTTACCCGCTAAAGCGTTTTCAACTGCTTCCATAATTCCTTTACTCGAAAAAGTTGCTCCGGATATAGCATTAACTTCCGTGTCTTGTTCCTTTACTATTGACTTCGGTATTCCATCTATTGCGGGAAATAAAAGATAAAAAACAATTACTGTTCGCTTTACTTGGCGGTATAATGATGGGTTACGGAACCAGGCTAAGTTTCGGGTGTAACATAGGCGCATATTTCAGTGCTATACCTTCCCTTTCCCTACATGGATGGGTTTTCGGTACCTTTATGTTTGTAGGGGCATGGATTGGAAGCAAAATACTGTTTAAATATATACTATAGGGGGAAAAAATCGGATAGTTTCAAACTGAACGTGAATAACCCCAACTATTTTACAGATGGAGCTTCCCATCTCCACTCTATATTTTATTTAGGATGGAGTATTCTCGAAAGGTGTATAAAATATTAAAGCAGCTTCCAAATAATGTGAAGCTGCTTCAATATTTTTAACAAATCCTCTTTTCGATGATTTTATAAATTTAATAAATTCCTTCTCGTAATCAACAAGTTCGTAATCCTTCCTGTAAGCGATAAAAAATTTGCTGAATATGTCCAGGTTTTCTACTTTTATCTCCCTCAGATCACCGTCCCGCAATTCGCGTTTTATTGATAATTCGGGAATAAAGGAAATCCCCTTTCCGGACAATACAGAGGTTTTTATTGCCTCCATTGAGTTTAACTCATATATTATATTCAAATCCTCTATAGAAATATCAAGCTGTAACAATGCCTCTTTGATGGTTTGGCGAGTTCCGGATCCTTCCTCCCTGAAAATCAAGGGAAGCTTTTTAAATTCATCTGATGAGATGGTATCCTTTATCAATGGCAAGGGAGTAACGAGCAACAGGCGATCTGTTGTTATTTTGTCGGTTTTTATGTTATCGGCATCTATATTGCCATGAACAATACCTATGTTAATGGTGCGGTCCAGTAGGTTTTTAACAACATCCTCAGTATTATTTATTTCAAAATTAATATTAACATCTTTAAAATCCTGTTTATATATATAAATACTGCAAGGCAGAGCATATTCTCCCACAGCCTTACATGAACCTAACAGGAGTTCCTTCCTATCGGATTCAAGATTCTTTAAATCACGTTCTATGTTGTTCTGCATTGAAAGAATGGTATTTGCATATTCAAATAGAATTTTCCCCGCCTCTGTTAATTCCACTCCTTTATTGCTTCTGATTAAAAAGGTAGATTCCAATTCCCTTTCTAAGGATTGTATTTGCATACTCAAACCCGGCTGGGTTAAATGTAATTTTTTAGCCGCCCTTGAAATGCTATTCAGTTGTACAGTTACATAGAAAGCATTTAAGTATTGTAAATTCATATTTATAAAAGTCCCCTTTATCCTAAATAAATTATTATAACAGGCAAATATCTTGTCATTTATCCGGTGCCTATGTTTTATTATACCATGAAAAAATGGAATTAGTAAAAAATTGTTGCAGGTATATCTTCGTTATTCTTATCTTAACGATAATAAAATAAGATTATGGTATATAACCAAGTCTTATTATACCGGCTGTCGGGTTTGTATTATACTATTTATATAGGAATATCAAAGAAACGCATAACTATTTATATCATAATATCATAAAAACCGCATAATTTTATGTTAATTTACTGTTCAGGTCGCTTATGTATTTAAATTGTAGGGGGGTATCAGTTATGACAAAACAAAAAGACAAACAAATAACAAGAAAAGATTTTCTTAAGGGTGTAGGGGTTTCGGTAGCAGGTGTGGCTATGGCCGGAACCATGGGCAGTATTCTTACCGCATGTTCAGATAAGGAAAATTCACAAACAACAGGCACGGCCGGTTCCAACTCGGTGTCAAGACCGGAATGGCCCTTTAAGTACGTAAAATTGGACCCTGAAAAAGTTAAGGAAAGAGCATTCAACGCGTACAAAACCAAAGGAGGCTGAGGCATAGGTGTATCCGAGGGGTTCCTCGGAGAATTGGCAGATACAGTAGGTTATCCTTTTAACCAAATTCCTCCGGAGGCGTTTATCAACGGTGCTGCAGGTTATGGCCAGGCAACATTATGCGGCTCACTGGGAGTTGCGGCCGCATGCATCGGTATGGTGACAGATGCAGAAACACAGAGGGAAATGGTAGCGGAATTATTTAATTGGTATAAAGAATTCCCTTTCCCCGAATATCAACCTGAAGGTTTAAATTTACCGACAACAGTTGCAGACTCATTGCTCTGTGCAGATTCGGTAGGTAAATTTATGGAGGTCCATGGTGTGGACATGGCTCATCCCGAAAGAAAAAGCCGTTGTGCAGGTGTAGCTGCAGGTATTGCAGGTAAAATAACAGAAATGTTGAATGAACATTTTGCATAATCATAGTTTGACAACAAAAGGAGTTTCGGGACAAAGTCCTTGAAACTCCTTTTGTTCCCCACAATCGTCAATTTACTTGCCCTTCACCCATTGATTGAGACTGCACCATTTCAGTCCATCGATACCTTCCTTGTTTAACTTTTTCTTAGATATCATGGACAGATTATTTTTATTGATTGCCAATTTCTCCAGCGGTATCAGCATTTCCTTTTCTTCCTCGTTCAATGATTTTTTAGCCAAATCAAAAAGTATTAAAATATATTCATATGCCCTCTTGAAGGCAAAATATGAACTAAAACCCCTTTCATATATATAT
>JAAZJW010000173.1 GCA_012800145.1 Clostridiales bacterium
ACAACAAACAGCACCGCACTTAAGGTTCTGATAAGATCCTTTTTCCTTCCAATGTTCGTATATTTCATAAAAAACATCACCAAGATAGAAGACAAAACCAGTGGTATCACCGGAAGGGTTGCTACCAATAGGAGGGAATATATCCAATAAATGATTCCTTCCCCGCCCTTTATTCCGTAAATAAATATAAATGGCAGTATAACGGGCAGTGAAGTCAGGTATTCGCTGATCATTAATGTTGCAAATTTTGAACCTAATATATGGGATGGTTTGATAGGCAAAGGCACCAATTGGACTAAATCGTTTGAAAAATAATATTTGGACATTACATAAAGAATTCCAAACACAAATACCGTTATCTGGGCCATCAAAAAACCGGATAATAAAAACATAGGCCTCTGGCCTATTTGGCTGTATATATCATAAATAGCGTCCAATGATTTTACCAACAAAAAATAACTCGGTAATATTGATAACATGGCCAGGCCGAAAACTATAATTTGCCATCTGTTCTTCTTATTTTTGAAATTATATGCCATGGAAGATAAACCGAATGTAACGTTAAAATCCGTTTTGGTCAATGAAATTATTTTTTCCATTATTCTGTCAACTCCAAAAATATATTTTCAAGGGTTTCCCTTTCCTTGGCATGGGATCTGAGCTCATCCATAGTCCCCACGGTCACTATTTTCCCTTCGTTGATTATGGCTATTCTGTCACAAAATTTCTCCGCTACCTCCAGTATATGGGTTGAAAAAAATATGGTTTTACCCCCATCACGCATTTGCCTCATGGTTTCCTTGAGATTAAAGGAGGATTTCGGATCCAAGCCCACCATAGGCTCGTCCAATATAAACAATTCAGGTTCGTTTATAAGAGCTCCTGTAAGGACTAGTTTTTGTTTCATCCCGCGGGAATAGCTCCCTATTATATCACCCATAGCATCCTTTATATCGAACATATCCAGATAATATTCTATCTTTTCCTCTCTTTTATCCTTTGAAATTCCATACATGTCCGCTATGAAATTCAGATACCCTATGCCTTTTAATCTATCGTATATTTCGGGACTGTCAGGCACATAGGAAATCATGGATTTAGCTTTCAGGGGTTCTTCCCATACGTTGACCCCGCCTATTGTGATGTCCCCGCTATCCGGTTTCAGCAGGCCTACTATCATCTTTATTGTAGTGGTTTTTCCTGCGCCGTTCGGTCCCAGGAATCCGAATATCTCTCCTGACCTAATATCTAAACTTATATTGTCCACAGCCTTTATCGCCCCTTTGTTATAGGACTTGGATATGCTGTTCAATTGCAACATAATTCTCACCTTGCTTTCTAATTAATATCTGTATTATATAACTGCAACTAAATTAGTACAAGAAAAACATTAGAGGTCCCGTGTGTTGACATTTACAGTTGCTAGTTGTAATCTATAATTAAGGTTAGCAGGAACTCTAATAGATATACCGAAAATTTGTTACAAAATCCGGGAAACAGGATGACAGACAAAACAAATTTTGAAGGGAGAGGTATATTATGTATAAGGATATAGCAATTCATGATATTCTACAGATAAAAAGGCTGAAAGAAAAACTGGCCGAAACCTGTCAAGAGGCCTATTACCTTTTTATAACAGGATTCAACACAGGCCTTAAATTACAGGAACTCCTGGGCCTTACAAAAAAAGACCTAATGGAATTTAAAGAAACTAGGGCGAACGAGATAGTGGAACCCCATTTTTGGGAAGAAATTGAAGCCTATATGAAAAAATTCGCAGACGAAGACCTTATTTTCCCCGAACAAAACGCCGAGGCATCACTCGATAGTGAAAAAATGTGCCGCCTTCTCCGCGATACCGCACATAATATGGGGATTGAAGGCTTTGGAAACGAAACCCTCTCTAAAACCTATGGATATTTCCACTACCAAAAATTCAGAGACATAGAGAGACTGAGGAAAAGATTCGGTCTTGTATCCCCCACCGCAACCCTTCACTATATGGGCTACAGGGACGATAAGTATCTATGTTTCCACTGCAATATCGGCTGTATTTGGAACAAAATGTAGCACATTTTCATTATTCAAAACTTTTCTTGACTTATACTTTGCTAAATGGTAAATTATATATTATAATCTTATAATAAGCTCTTATGAAGAGTGGTGGAGGGACTGGCCCTATGAAACCCGGCAACCAGCTATCATATGCATGGTGCTAAATCCTGTAGGTATATCAGCCTAAGAGATGAGAGATAGATGTCTTGCAAGCAAATAAGCTTCTCCATGCTCTTGGAGCAGCTTTTTTATTTTATAACTGTTGGCAGTGGCATACCTCCGCCATTTATAGAAGTGGAGGAATTCTTACTGAATTTTGTTAAAAACTTAAAAGGAGACTTGATTTAAATGCCGGTAAAAATATCTGATGATCTTCCCGCTACGGAGATTTTAACAAATGAAAATATTTTTGTTATGACGGAAAGCAGGGCCCTGAGCCAGGACATTCGTTCCTTAAAAATAGGAATCTTGAACCTGATGCCCAAAAAAATCATTACAGAGATTCAAATCCTGAGGCTTTTGGGTAACTCCCCCCTCCAGGTGGATATTGTGTTGGTGCATCCCAAAAGTCATAACTCTAAAAATACATCCCAAGAACATTTAACTACCTTTTATACAACCTTTGATAAAATAAAGAATGAAAAATTCGACGGATTCATTATTACAGGAGCGCCTGTGGAACATCTGGATTTTGATGAAGTCGATTATTGGGAGGAACTCAAGGAGATCATGGATTGGACCCTGAGCAACGTTACATCTACCTTCCATATCTGTTGGGGAGCCCAAGCGGGGCTGTTTCACCATTATAATATTCAAAAATATCCCCTGCCCAAAAAAATATTCGGTGTGTTCGAACATACTGTAAACAAATTAAATGTAAAACTTCTCAGGGGTTTTGATGATTGTTTTTACGTGCCCCATTCAAGACATACAGAAGTCAGAAAAGAAGAC
>JAAZJW010000174.1 GCA_012800145.1 Clostridiales bacterium
ACTTTGTCGCTTTATTCCTCTTACCATCACATGATATATTCCTGTTGAACTTAATAATCGCTTTGTTCGTGGCAATTTTAATCACCTCAAAGATATTGTAATCTGATATCTAAATTATGTCAAACAAAAGATCCATCCCCTTGTTTACTGTTAGTTTGGAAAACATTTTGGTTATATAATATAATAAATATAATTTCTCCACGGGGGGTTGGTTCAGTGATTAATAAAAATACAGATACATATAAATGGATAGTTTTATTTCTATCATTTATGTTTATGACTTTGTTTGCCCTATCCCTACAATCAATACCGCCACTCTTTTCGCATATTGGTAATGACATCCCTCTATCAGACTCTCAAGCCGGGATGTTAATGGGTATCTACGCTGTGCCGGGTATATTTCTTCCATTGTTTATCGGATATTTGGCAACCCAATTTGATAACAAATTATTAATCAATATCGCATTGTTAATTATGTTTACGGGTTTAGTCGGTTTTGCAATATCGAAATCATTCGGCATACTTTTACTGTTCAGAGTTATAGGGGGCATAGGTGCCACAATATTGCTGGTATTAGCCCCCATGATGATTGCCATGTTTTTTGATGAAAAAATCGGAATGGCAATGGGAATATTCAATGCAGCTGTCCCCTTTGGTACCGTAATAGCCGCCAATCTGTTCGGTCCCTTGGCGGAGTTAATACATTGGAGGGGTGCCATATTGAACATTGCCGGTCTTGTGGCCATAACCTTTATTGTCAATTTAATTTTTCTTTATTTACCCGAACATAATGGTAATGGGGACACAGGTCAGGGAATCTCGAACAAAAATTTTTGGACAAATAAAAAGATTTGGGCAGTTGCCTTCATCTGGGCTCTGACCAATGCACAACAACAGGCTTATGTTACCTTTGGTCCACAATACTATCAACTGATAGGAATGAATATATATCTATCCGAATTTCTGACAAGTCTTATCATGTTAGTCCCGGGTATTTTAGGCCTGTTTATGGGAATGATTATAGACAGATTTGGTAGGGAGAGAAATTTAATTATAATCGGAAGTGTTTTTATCGCGATTTGTTTCCTTTTGCTGGCTAAATTTACAGCGGCATCAACTATAATCCCAATGCTGATAGGAATTGGTGTTGCACCTATTCCTGTAATAGTATATTCACTGGCACCAAAAATTGTCGAACCTCAACATATCGGATTGGCTATGGGACTTCTCACATCATTTGTAAATCTGGGTATTTCGGCGGGGCCTTCAACCTTTGGCATTATACTTGAAAATACCAACAGAAATTTCTCTGTGGGATTTATAATTCTGGCTCTTGTTTCAGTTGCTACTATTTTTGTATCACTTAACCTGGATGGCACCGTTAACAGGAAACTTGATGATGCCGTGTAATGCATCATGAACCGCCCATGGAACATGAGGGGTAACACAGGAGGACGGCAGACTGGGAGGACCGCAGGGACATCAGACTGTGTGAAAAATGTCATCCTGAGCGAAGCGAAGGATCTCAAATGGCCTA
>JAAZJW010000013.1 GCA_012800145.1 Clostridiales bacterium
CTTTTTGTCATTCTGAGTGTAGCGAAGAATCTCGTTTTTAGGCCATTTGAGATCCTTCGCTTCGCTCAGGATGACATTTTTCACACAGTCTGATGTCCCCTTTTGTCACTGCATTTTAATTTCCAGAATAGAGAGGACGGGAATTTAGTCGGATTCATAAGTGTTTGCCAAATCGGTCAACGCATCATCACAAACCCTAAACACAGTCCACTCATCCATTGGAACAGCACCTATACTTTTATAAAACTCAATTGATGGTTCATTCCAATTAATACACCACCATTCTAACCTTCCACATCCCCTTTCAACAGCCAATTTCCCTAAAAAGGACAGCATCAATTTTCCTATACCTTTGCCACGCATTTCGGGCTTAACATATAAATCTTCCAAATAAATTCCGGGACGTCCCAAAAATGTCGAAAAGTTATGAAAAAATAAAGCAAAGCCTACAGGCTCATTTTCATATTCACCAATAATTACCTCAGCAGCTTTTTGCGTAAACAAGGATTCCATTAACATTTCCTCTGTTGCTACTACCTGATGCGACAGTTTTTCGTAGGAAGCCAATTCCTTTATAAATTGCATAATTAAAGGAACATCTTTTTCTTCCGCAAATCTCAATTTGAAATTATGTAACTTTGTATCAGTTTTGTTTTTCACGTATTTCCCCCACTACTGTTTGTTTTTCACTATTTTTTAACTCCGACTAAATTTACCAGTATCATATTAACTATACTTATAAGTATTGATGCCACAATCGCCGCAAATACATTTTCCACATAAAAACCGTTAACTATAGATGCCGTTATTATTAATGTAATACCATTAATAACAAATGTGAACAATCCCAAGGTCACTATATTAATAGGTAAGGTTAAAACTATTAAAATAGGCCTGATAATCGTATTTACAATACCCAAAATTGCTGCTGCCACAATCGTTGTTTTAAAACCCAACACAGTAACTCCTATAGACAGATTAGCTATTATATAAATTGAAACAGCACTTATGATCCACCTCGCTAAAAATTTCATTTTTGACCCCCTATTCAATTTTCTCGGTGGTCAGTGGGGACGGGTTCCTGTGACCACTGACCACTTAATCGTCAAACGTAATTGTTTCTACTTCCATACTATTTATCACTTCATTAATAAGACCCTCCACATCTAACCTTTCCTCAGACTCAAGAATCCTATGGAGCCTTGGCTGGGTAACCGGATGTTTTGGGAGAAATACGGTGCAACAGTCTTCAAAGGGCAGTATTGATGTTTCATAGGTTCCAATTTCTTTTGCCAAGTTTACAATGTCTACCTTGTCCATAGCTATTAAGGGTCTGAATATCGGCATTTCAACAGATTCGTTAGTAACATATAAACCCTTTATTGTTTGGCTCGCTACCTGCCCGATACTTTCTCCTGTTATCAAAGCATCACAGTTATTTTCCCTACCAACCCTTTCCGCTATTTTCATCATAAATCTCCGAGAAAGGATAGTCATTTCCCCTTTTGGGCATTTTTCATTTATTTCCTTTTGGATGGGCAGTAAGTTTATAAAATATAACTTGATTTTGCCACAATAAATCGAAAGAATCCTTGCCAGATCATTTACTTTTTCCCTAGACCTGTCACTTGTAAAAGGAAAGCTATGAAAATGCATGGCTTCTATTTCCACTCCCCTTTTTGCAACGAGCCAGCCCGCCACCGGACTGTCAATTCCCCCGGAAAGAAGCAACAGAGCTTTGCCATTTGTCCCCAAGGGTAAACCACCGAAACCGTCGGTTTTATCGCTAAACACAAAAGCCTTGTCTCTTACCTCAGTATAAATAATAACATCCGGATTGTGTACGTCCACAGAAATATTATCGATATTTTGGAGTAAATATGCACCCACATCCCTACTGATTTCGGGGGATTGTAAGGGAAATTTTTTGTCCCCTCTCCTGGTTTCCGCCTTAAAAGTTTTAATACTATTATCGCGGGCAATTCTGTCCTCAAGTTCCTTCAGTGCCGCTTCCTTGATTCGGTCCATATCCGCTTCAAATCTTTTTGCAGCACTGAGAGAAACTATTCCGAATATCTTTTTTAACCTATCGATTATATCCTGTATATCATAACCTACAGGATCCACATAAATTCTGCTATGGGCCTTGTATACCCTAATTCCCTCCAAATCCGATAGGGCATGTTGAATTTGGCCTACCAATTTATCTTCGAAAAATTTTTTATTAAGTCTTTTGAGCGCTACCTCACCGTAACGGACTATTATTATATTCTCCACAGTTTTATCACCTTCCGATAATGCTTTTTAGACTGATAAAATGTTCTCTTGTTTTTTCCACCGTATAGTCTATCTCTTCTTTCGTGTTCGTATAAGACAAACTGAACCGAATAGAGCTGTCAATCAAATCCCCGCCAATATTTAATGCCCTCAATACATGGCTGTATTCTTTTTCTTTAGATGAACATGCCGAACCGGAGGAAACATAAATCCCATCTTGTTCCAAACTATGAAGCATGATTTCGCTTTTAATCCCAGGGAAAGCAATATTTATAATATGGGGGGCAAACTCATCGCTGTCTTCTGATATTACATGTATACCGCTGATTTCACTTTTAAATGCATTTATTGCATAATTTCTTAATTCGTTCAAATACTCTATGTTTTTGTCTTGTTCCTCCATGGTTAATCTGACTGCTTCCCCCAATCCGTATATTCCCGGTACATTCTCGGTTCCCGATCTGATATTCCTTTCCTGGCTTCCACCGATTAACAATGGGTTGATCCTGACCCCTTTTTTAATGTACAGGGCACCAACCCCCTTTGGCCCATGAATTTTATGTCCACTTATCGAAAAACTGTCTATTTCCATGTCTTTTAAACCGAATCTAATTTTTCCGAAGGATTGAATCCCGTCTACATGAAATAAGGTTCTGTTATTTATGTTTTTAATAACCCTGCCGGCTTCAGCTATGGGCTGGATACTGCCTATTTCATTATTAACGTGCATCAAAGTAACCAAAACCGTATCATCATTAACCGCATCTTTTAATTGCTCAATACATATAAGACCCTTTTTGTCTACCTCTAAATACGTGGCATCAAACCCCTGTTTTTCTAATAAACCAAATATATTTAACACAGATTTATGTTCTATTGTAGATGTTATAATATGGTTGCCGACTCTTTTATAAGCATCGATTATGCCCCTGATTGCCAGATTATTCGCCTCTGTACCCCCTGACGTAAATATTATTTCTTGTTCCGTGCAACCTAACGCCCTGGCCAGTATCCTTCTTACCCTTTTTATTTCCCTTTCCACCTCCACACCTTTCCTGTGAAGGGACGAAGGGTTGCCATATTCTTTTTCCAGTGATCTTAACATTGCCTCTACAACCTCTTTTCTCGGTTTTGTAGTGGCCGCGTTATCCAAATAAACTTCCATAGTTTTGCCCTCATTTTCACATATTATTTATTTGCCTTCAAGCCTGTGTTCCCCGATAAAATTACTTAATATTGCATCAAGGCTTGGGCCTTCCGTTTCCCCAAATTCATAGTGCACACGTGTATGGGGTTTATTAATATTAATTACCCTGTTCAGGTCGATGGGTGTACCTATAATAACAGAATCACAATCCGCTCTATTAATTGTTGCTTCAAGATCCCTTAGTTGTTGTTCACCATAACCCATTGCAGGAAGCAATGTTCCGATGTGTGTATATTTGTCCAGGGTTTCAACCAATTCCCCCGTTGCATATGGACGGGGATCCACCAGTTCCCTTGCCCCGAACCGCCGGGCCGCAATTGTTCCGGCCCCCAGTTTCATTCCGCCATGTGTCAAGGTAGGGCCATCTTCAACGACCAAAACCCTCTTATCCCTAATTATATCTATATTATCCGCAGTAATTTTAGATTCCGCTTTGATAATAACAGCATTTTCATTGTTAGTCCTGATGTTTCCTTCCACCTCAAGTACAGCCCCCGCATCGGCGCTATCAACCTTATTAATAATTGCCACATCAGCAAGTTTTAGGTTAACCTCTCCCGGATAATAATTCAATTCATGCCCCGGTCGATGAGGATCCAGAATCACAACTGATAAATCAGATTCATAAAAAGGAAAATCATTGTTCCCCCCGTCCCATACAATGACATCACAACCGTCCGGATCATTTTCCGCTGCTCTCAAAATATCTTCATAATCTACACCGGCATAGATAATATTCCCACGCTCCACATGGGGTTCATACTCTTCCATTTCTTCAACGGTACAATTATGCCTCTCTAAATCCTCCACAGTTGCAAACCTTTGTACTCTTTGTGCAACAAGGTCTCCATAGGGCATTGGATGTCTGATTGCAACCACCTTAAGGTTATGTTCCATCAACAACTCAATAATTTTACGTGAAGTTTGGCTCTTGCCGCAACCTGTTCTGATTGCACAAATTGATATTAAGGGTTTATTACTTTTTAACATAGTACTTCCGGGACCAAGAAGGATAAAATCGGCACCCGAGGCATTAACAGTTGCACCTATACTCATCACATCTTTATATTCTACATCGCTATAGGCAAAAACACATTCATCTACTTCTAATTTTTTAATCAATTCAGCTAACTGCCCTTGTGGGTATATAGGAATTCCCTCGGGATACATCTTACCCGCCAATTCAGTGGGATATCTTCTATCATCAATATTTGGTATTTGGGATGCTGTGAATGCTACGACCCTATAATTGCCATTATTACGATAATATACATTAAAATTATGGAAATCTCGTCCTGCAGCCCCTATAATGATAACATTTTTTCTATTCATTCTGTTCACTCCCCAATCGGTTGATAGTTACATATAAAATTATAATATATGCAAATTACATATAAAATTACTATAATTAAAATATTAAAAAAACTTTTGTCAAACTATTGACCTTTTTGTCGTAATTTGCTACAATATGTATGTGGTTATCCCCCTGATAACCTCAATAATATAATCTCTATTCCCAAATACCCCTTTTAAACGGAGGTCACGTCTCATAGACGTGGGTCAGGTCTAATGGACCTGACTTTTTTTTATTGATTAAGAAACCACAGAAAACGAATAATTAAGTTCTTTGCCAAATGTTTCATGAATTATTGCCTGATTTTTTGGGGTTTCTTTTTCCTTCCTTCCGGGACTTGCATTTCATTTACGAATCTTGACAGTTTTGCTTTCCTATCATGCTTATATAAAGGTGCATAAATATATAACCGTTCTTTGGCCCTAGTTATTGCAACATAAAATAATCTTCTTTCTTCCTCTATGCTTTTTTCATCTTGACTTTTACTATGGGGAATAATATCTTCTATAGCATCTATTACAATGACCACCCTGAACTCTAGTCCCTTAGCCCCATGCATGGTCAAAAGTTCCACCTGATTTCCCTTCAAAGAATACCTTCCCCTGTTTTTATAAATATTTTCATATAAGGATTCCTTAAATTCTTTTACATGGTTAATAAACTGCAAGATAGTATTATGCCTATGGGAGATTTCCTCCAGTTCGTTCAATATTCCTATCAATCCATCAGAACCAATCTGTTTTTTTAAACAATAATCATAAATATAATCGTCATATCCTACATCCTTCCTAATATAATTGACCGCATCTCCGGTCTCTAAATGTGCAATGGTTTTCAAATCTACCTCCAACCTGTCCAGGTAGACAATTTGGTAGGGCTCCAAATCCCCTTTAGATTTCAGGGAAGTAATATAGTCCTTGTGATAATTATCTGCCGCTTTTCTTGCTTTGTTAGTTATGTATCTTGTAGGACGATTAATTATTCTCCCCAATGCTTCTCTGTCATTTATATTCAATGCTGATCTTAAATAACAGATTATATCTCTGGCTATCCAGTGTTCATATATGTTATATATCTTTTCCTTAGAGGTAAAGGGAATATTGTTGTCTAGAAAGGAATCAACAACAGAACTCGACAACATGTTGGTTCTGTATATTATGGCTATATCGTTATAATTATAACCTTCTTTAACCAAATTATTAACCAAAATGCTTATATCCTTGTTTTCCAATTCACGATTTTTGGGTCTTAAGAATTGTATTTCAACCCCGGGTTCCTTAACCGACAGCATAGTTTTTCTAACCCTAAAATCATTATTGCTTATGAGTCTATTAGCGGTTTTAATTATGTTTTCCTGTGATCTGTAATTTAAATCAAGTACTATTTTTCTCGCATTTTTATATATTTTATCAAACTCCAATATAAAATTAGGATTAGCGCCCCTGAAACTATAAATAGATTGATCGTCATCGCCTACGACAAACAAATTTTCTTCAGGGTCTGCCAATAACTTAATTATTTCAAACTGAATACTATTAATATCTTGAAATTCATCTACCAATATGTATTCATATATATTTCTTAATTTTTGCAAAATTACAGACTCATTGACTAGCAATTCATAACACCTAGTTAGCATATCATCAAAATCGATCTTGTTATGTTCATCCTTATAACTCTCGTATAAAAATATCACTTTATCAAAATCACCCCTCGACATTGAACTGGGGATAAAGTTTTTTCTATTTAGAATATTGCTTTTGTATAGACCCATATCTAATATTACATCTTTTATAAATTCGTCGTCCGAATAATTTCCATTCTCCAAAGATTTTATAATTCCCTTGATAACACTGTATTTGTTGCCTTCGCTTAAAATATTTTCTAAATCGTACCTATAATATGATTTTAAGATTCTAAAAAATGTAGAATGAAAAGTACCAAAACTGACGCTTTTTCTTCCATCAGGAAACCGGGCATAATTCGATTCAAATCGTAATTTCATTTCATCCACCGCTGATTTTGTAAAGGATATAACCAAAATTTTATTGGGCTTTACATTATGATTATTAATCAGGTATCCTACCCTGTGGATAATTACAGTTGTTTTTCCTGAGCCAGGTCCCGCATACACCATGCAAGGTCCTTTAAAATGTTTAACGGCTTCCAGTTGCTGTTTATTTAACTCTTCTAAACACAATTTATTCATAATACACTCCCAAGATTTATAATGTATAATGCAACAACATCATTATAACAAAATTCGCTAAAATTAACATTGTTTCATCATTAAAAAAACCCACGGATAATATCTTCCGTAGGTTTTTTGGTGCCCAGAGCCGGAATCGAACCAGCGACACGAGGATTTTCAGTCCTCTGCTCTACCGACTGAGCTATCTGGGC
>JAAZJW010000175.1 GCA_012800145.1 Clostridiales bacterium
AAGGAGTTGGGTAAATTGGAAAAAATTAAGGATTTTCTTCATGATTTTTCGGATATTCTTTTTGCTTTAATTATTGCAGGTATAATGTTTGCTGTGCTCACAATAAATTTAGGAAGTTGGTTTAACGAGCCATTTCATTCCGTGTCCGCAAACGAACCGAATAGGACCCCTGTAAACCAAGACAACAGTTTTGAGAGTAGCGAACCTGACAATAACATCATAAATTCGGAAGATGGAAACAGCCAATCAGAAACAGAACATGACATAAACGAAACTGAAACAGAAAAACCCCAAAACAGCACAAGCCCTGATACAGGCGAAAATGAACAAAATACTGAAACAAGTAAAGAAACCAAAAGAATAGTTATTCCCAACGGGACTTTTTGTACCGGAATAGCAAAAATATTGAAAGACAACGGGCTGATAAATAGTGAGGCCGATTTTATCCGGGCTGCAGAAGACATGAGGCTTTCAGGCAGATTAAAATCCGGTTCCTTTGAAATTCCTGTTAATACCACAGTAGAGGATATAGCCAGGATTATTGCAGGGCAAAAGAAAATATAATTTACCTGCCCTGCAGCCAGCTCAGGTAATAAATTCGTTTAATTTCCTCAAATTGTTGACCCATAAGTATACAACATAGGGAACAAAAATGGTCATCAAAATTGGAACCTGTGCCATTAATATAAAATTGAACAGACCGTGTAAAATCGCGGGTATAACCAGTGACATTTTATAATAATGGCTTTTTAACGCAGGATCTTCCGTATATTTGCTCAGTGATAAATAGTACCCCATCGTAATACCGAATAACATATGACCGGGTACTGACAGGAGTCCCCTCAAAATTCCCACATAATAATTCCCTGTATATCGAAATATAACATACATAATGTTTTCCACTGTAGCAAATCCCAGTGCTGAAAATACTGAATAGACTATTCCGTCTAACTTTTCATCGAATCTTTCGTCTTTATAAACACCATGGATGACCACGGATCTTTTAAAAAATTCTTCTATCAGTCCTGCAACAATAAATGCAGTATAAGCTATTGATAATAAACCTGAAAAAATGTTAATAGATAACAACACCTTTTGTACAATTATTACGGGTATCACAGACAATGCTCCCATCAAAAATATACGCAGCAGAAGGGACCATGGTTCCTTATCCCGTCTGTCCGTCAAATATATTCCTATACCCAGAGCTATGGTGGGTGTAATTGAAATGATTATAAGCCTGGTAAGCATGTAATTCCCCTTCCTGTATTAACGCCCCTAGATAGCATTAAGTAAATACTCCACCTCTGCCAACATTTCTTTTTTTTCGGCCTCAGTTGCCTTTGATACCCCGTATAAGTTTTTATACAGCATAGTGTTTATGCCACAAAATCCGAATATTCCTTCCATTACTGTTTTCTCTATAGCAGCAGCCATCCCTGATTCTGTCGTATTCTCTTCGCCGGAGCGGGTTGTGGTGAAAACCATAACAACCTTGTCCGAAAGTAATCCCTTTATAGTCCCGTCTTCCTGAAAAGCATATGCAAACCCGGGGGTCAGTACCCTGTCAATCCATCCCTTAACCATAGCAGGTTGTCCCGCCCACCATATAGGATAAATAAATATAATATTTTTAGCCCATTCAATATCGTTTTGCTCTATGGCGATATCACTGGCCACAGAAGAATTTTTTGTTTTTTTTAAATCGTCTGAGGTTAATACAGGGTTAAAATTTAACTGATACAAATTTTTAAAAATAAATTGATATTTTTTATCTATAAGTTTATTTTCTACAGTTTTCAATATAGCCCCATTGAAGCTATTCGGATCCGGATGTCCGAAAATAACTAACGTGTTCGTATTTTTCATAATTCCCTCCTGATGTTATCTCAAACTTTGGAATCTTTGTTTGTTGTCCAATTTAGTATTATTCTTTTCATCGAAAATTAACCCCGAAAAATAAAAATCGTCCGTGGTATTACCCTGACGATTTTATTTCAGTTTTGCTATTATAAATATATAGATGAAATTTTAGTGAATGTACGCCTCCTGAACACCCGAACTGTTCGCTCACATATTCAACCTAAGGAAATAATCTCCTTTATTTGAATCGCTACAACTATGATAAATAGAATACCTGTAAAAATCAGCGGGATAAATTCAAATTTCTTAACATCTGTTTCTTCATACCTGTTATATACCTCCGAATTCAGGTCCTTTCGGTCTTTTTTAATGATTTTAATGAGCTGATATGCAACTAATGAAGTTATTATGGAAATAATTCCAAACAATACGGTATTGGCCAACATGGCGGATGTGGTTGGTATATCCTCCACAGCTTTGTCTATCATTTCCCTGTCCGGGAGAAAATCTACAGCCAGGTTTAATATAAACCCGAGGGTAACAGCAAAACCGTTATTCACCATATGACCGATCATTCCGGCAAAAATTGAGTTTGTTTCCAAAACTAAATATCCAAAAACCAACCCTAATACTATGGGGCCAAGCAAATTATATATATTAAAATGAAAAAACCCAAACAAAATTGCTGAAAAAATGATAGCTTTTTTCTTTCCCATCCTCTCATATCCCGATAAAATAAAGCCCCTAAAAAATATTTCCTCACAAATGCCTGCCGATATAGAAATTATAAACATAAGCACCAAGTATTCATCTTTGCTCGTAGCCATAGGTAACTGTGGTATGTTCAAGTTTCCCAAAAAACTTATAATGGTCATTAACAGCACATTTCCGAAGACCGCTACAGGGTATACCAAAAGAGTGATACAGGCTATTAAAAAACCATGTTTAAAACTTATTTTATTTAGCCTGAGGACCTCTCTAATGCTCAGTTTTTTTGCTGCAATATATATTATCGGAGGTAAAAGTATAACTATGTATTGGGTGATTATTAATCCGCTTTGCAAATTTTTAACCTGAAAATAGACTCCTATTGTCCAGAATAGTGCTGCGCCTATAAGATATAATATATTTGCATCCAATACCCTCAGTTCTTTTCGATCCAACATAATTCTCTGCGCTCCTTTACCTGTCCCTGTCCGTGACGGCAAATACATACGGAATATTGCGATAATAATCGCCGTAGTTTAACCCATAACCGACAACAAACCTGTTTGGAATAGTAAAACCTGTATAATCCGGAACAAAGTTTGACTGTCTGCGCTCCGGCTTATCCAATAATACACAGCTTTTTATACCGGAAGGATTTTTCGTTTTCAGGTGATCCATCACATGCACCATTGTCAAGCCCGAATCTGCAATATCGTCCACTACCAACACATGGTAACCTGCCAGATCCCCCTCAATATCATTGGATATCTTTACTGTTCCGGTAGTTTGCGTTTCATGCCCGTAGCTGGATGCTATAATAAAATCTACCTTAACAGGGATATCTATTTTTCTGACCAAATCCGCTGTAAACACAAAACCTCCCCTAAGCAATGATACTATATATAAATTCTTGCCCCTGTAATCATTAGAAATTTGCTTTCCCAACTCACCGACCCTGCTAAGAATGTCTTCTTCTGAAAAGAGTATTTCCCATACCTTTTTATCTATGCTCATCCGGTTTCCTCCTCAATAGAAGTATATTGTAATATTAACATAGTATTGCAAATAACCAACCATGTCAAATGTTTGTTTAACAAATATTTCGACCTGTATCTATTTCATGATGGTATGCATTATAATTTATCATTTTTCAGCTGAATTAACAAAGACCTAATATCTTTTAATAAAACAATAATTACATTGAGGGAGTACTGTAGGGAAATCAAAACAATAAACAGAATCATTGTCAGAATAATAGAAGAATCCATTAAAATCCCTCCCATATAATATTATCCTAAAATGATTATATTACTTATTTCAATGTTTGAAAAGATTTTGGATTGCCTTGATTATTATTCAATGTTGTAAATAAAAAAAGCAGCATAGCTGCTTTCATCAAAGATAATCCTTGTTTTCTCAATTTCTGATTTTCTCCATTTTTGAAATTGAAACCTCGTATGCTACCTTGTTTTCTACATTTCCATCAGGATGCCTTTTTTGATATTGTCTGCTTTGAATTCTTCCCCAGATACGAATTTTATCCCCAACATCTAAGTTAGAAGAAAATCTGGCATTCCTCCCCCAAGCTATAGTCGGGATATAATCTGATTTGTTATAAAGCCTGTTTACCGCAATCAGCAGGTCTGTGATTTCCCTACCAAACGGGGTTTCTCTATAAACCGGTGGCTTACAGATATAGCCTTCTAGGAAAATTTTGTTTGGATTTTTAAATTCTTTCCCATCCTCAAAAAATGTAATGTGTTTAGCAAATACTGTTAAAACCAACCTGTTACTGTTATCAATAAATTTATTATAGGACCTTAACTGCCCTTCCACTTTTACTATATCACCATCTTTTAATCCCTCTTCGATTAGGAGTCTATCCGATACCGTTAGGGGTAACCTGTCCACCACATCACTCAACCTGGGTATTTCTATATTATATATATAGAACCCCTCACCATAAATCTCGTGGCTAAATTTTTTATCCCCTACAACCTTTCCTATTATGGTAACAACATTTGTATTAATAAGATGGTCCGATGCCATATTATCCCACTCTCCCTTCTATTCTTATGTTTATAACACTTTAAGACTAATATATAAACATGTTTATTCAGAGTGGGACTGAATTATGTTTTGTTTAATAAAAAGTTATTGATTGTCTATGTCTTATGCCGAATATAGGTTTTATCTGATAGCCGATACGATACCGCCAATTGGAACGTCCAGCAATAGACAGGCTGTAATCGCTGATAATGCGTTATAGATATCATGATTCCTCAACAAATTTGATACAATGGGATGTTCAAAGGGTTCTATCCCTATACCGGATAGTGTTGTTATGCCCCTTTGCAAACAGTAGTTAAAAGACGTTATAAAACCTATATCGATGCTGGAAGCATTGACTGTGGATTTTGAACCCAATCCATAAGTAATAACCAATATACTATCGCTATCTTTTAACATGTCCAGAGCATATTTGTCATCATAATTAACCAAGGCAATTTTTCCGGTGCGCAAGTTATCAAATAACTTCTTTTTAGACTTAACATAGCTGTCGATAGTTTCATGGAAATTAGGATAGTCTTCTTTGATATTCGTGTAGATTGCAACATCAAATTTAATCCCATGAACCTTTTCATGTTTTAATCTGTATGAAGACACTTCTATGACTACTATTTTTATGTCCTCTTCCGCCATTTTGTTTAAATAAAAATAAATATCTTCCGTAGCTAAGGTTGCAGGTTTTATCGGATATTTTTTTTCGCCGATTTTAATGTTCAAATTTCCTATCATTCCGCTCTTTACCCCGTAATTATTAACAATATGATGAATCAAATTAGCCGTTCTTATTTTCCCGCTTGTCCCGGTAACACCAACCACAAAAAATTTGTCTGATGGATAATCATAAAATTCGTTACATAATTCAGCGAGTATTTTTTTTGTGTTGCCAACCTTTTTTATTATACAATTTTTTTTATGTATATCCCTTTCTGTATAGATAATAATAGCCCCTTTTTGTATAGCTAAATCAATGAAATTGTTACCGTCCCGATTTTCTTCCCTTATGGCCACAAAAACATAGTCCTTTCTGACTCGCCTAAAGTTTGAAGTTATTCCTCTTACTTTTATGCCATCAATTAGCATCAATGTATCTCCTTCCGCTTCCATGGTAGGTCAGAATTAATTTATATTATGTTTTGTATTTCAGGATATAATTATGCAAATGAAAAGCCCCTCGCTATGCAAGGGGTTACTTGCTTTTTTGTCTACCTGTATGGTCAATATAGTAATTTTCCTTATAGATAAGTTCTGATACAGGCACAATTTCATAACCTTGACTTTGCAGTTTTTCAAGTACTAAAGGCAAAAATTCACTTACATATTTGGCGTTGTTGTGAAACAGTATTATGGAACCCTTCTTTACGTTTCTGGTAATACGGTCAACCACAGGTTGGGTTCCCATCTCCTTCCAATCCAGGGAATCCAGATCCCATTGGATGGTATAATAGCCCAGTTCTTCCGCCGTATCAATTAACAAATTATTGTAATCGCCAAAGGGTGGCCTAAAAACCACAGGGTCCTTACCGGTTATTGCTTTGATTTTATCCCCGGTAGTTTTAAGTTCTTTTTCTATTTCTTCCTTGGTTAATCTCGACATATGTGGATGTGTAGTTGAGTGGTTACCTATTTCATGTCCCCTTTCGTGAATTTTTTTCGCCATATCCGGATATTTGTCTATCCAAAATGCTACTAAAAAAAATGTAGTCTTTACTTTATATTCATCCAGTGTGTCCAATATATCGTCGCTAAATTCATCACCCCAAGCAGCATCAAAGCTTATAGCTATTTTTTTATCTTTGGTTTCCACACAATATATAGGTAGCCTTCTTTGGTCCGAAAAAACGCTTACTATACCTTTATTTTTAACGATTATAGATAAAAAGAATCCAATTAGAACAATCACAATACATATCGCAATTAATACAGATTTTTTCCTCCAGACGTATATTTTCATTTCTTCCCCCCCCATAAAAAAATTATATTATAGTTTATTCTTTATAACCTGCTTTATGCATATTTTTAATTGGGGGTGTTTTTATTGTTTGAGATTGTCTCTTCTGCGTCCTTAGGTCTGGGGTTGTTTTTACTCGGCCTCAAATTTTTTACCGAGGGATTAAACCATTTTGTATCTAAAAGATTTAAACATATATTTATTAATCTGAAAGCACACCCTTTGTTGAGCATCCTGGCAGGTTGTCTGGTTACGGGAATTTTACAATCCAGTAGCGCCACAACCGTTATTTTGATCGGGTTTGTCCAGGCCAATTTGCTCACACTTCATCAGGCCGTGCCAATCATTATGGGTATTAATATAGGAACCACGATAACATCCCAGTTGATAGCATTTAACATGGGTAAATACAGTTTTGTTCTCTTCCCGGCCGGTGTACTGATTAGCCTAATGTCAAAAAATAAAAAAAAACGCTGTATAGGGGAAATATTGATGGGTTTTTCTCTTGTTTTTATTGGCATTGAACTGTTAACGAAAGGTCTTTCGCCATTAAAAAATATATTGAAATTTCAACAAATTTTAGGACAATTCGGAAACACACCTTTACTCGGGATCCTGATGGGATTTTTAGCTGTATCTGTTTTACAGAGCAGTAGCACAGGTGTGGCAATTTTACAAACATTAGCCGAAATAGGAACAATATCTATTTACCCTGCTGTTTCCATTATGTTGGGAATGAATGTGGGCACCTGTGTAACAGCCGTAATATCCAGCTTACCACTTGGTAAATCCGCCAAACAAACGGCCCTTGTACATTTTTTCTTTAATGTGGCCGGTTTAATTCTAGTTTTCCCTTTTTTAAACCTATTATGTAAAGTTTCGGTTGATTTATCCCCCTTCAATTTATCAAGACAAATTGCCAATGCGCATACGATATTCAATGTTTTCAGCACATTGGTTTTCCTTCCCTTTACAAAGGTTTTTATAAACATAGCAGAGCTGGTCATTAAACAATAAAAACAACTTCAAATTTTGGTATAGTTCATTAATCCTTGAAAAAGCTTCTACTATATTCATATTTAAAAACGGTTATACTATATATGCAATATCGTCACCTGACCTGAAAGGTTATGGAAGATGTTGCCGGGCCATTATTTAATTCATGTGAGGAGGAGAAACCTATGCCTTCGAGAAATCAGATTATTGTTCCGGAAGCACGTGAAGCTCTGAATCAAATGAAATTAGAAATTGCCAGAGAACTGGGTATGCCGAATTACGATGAAATTGATAAAGGCGAACTACCATCCAGACAAAATGGTTATGTCGGAGGTTTTATGACCAAACGTTTGGTCGAAATGGCCCAGAAACAGATGAGTGAAAAATAACCGCATTAATCACTAAACAACATTAATCACCGAGTGTACAGCAAAACAATTCGGTAAAAGATTCAGCAA
>JAAZJW010000176.1 GCA_012800145.1 Clostridiales bacterium
TCGTTTTTGAATTCCAGCCTAATCCCCCATGATTTAAATTTTTTCCATATAGTACTAGGATGCACCTTCAACAAATCTGCCATTTCCTTAGTACTTTTACATCTTTTCATAACCTTTACAAGCAGGTCCTTTTCATAACTCCCCATCAATTCTTTATAATCTATATCCCCCAATGCCTGGTCCACAGAAATTTTGTCTAAAAGAAAATCCAGCTCATTGTCCAGTAAATCCTCCACTTCGATATATTTACCGCCTGAGGTAACAATCAGTCTCTCTATTATATTTTCAAGTTCCCTTATATTACCCGGCCAATCATATCTTATTAATAACCGGGTTACCTCAGGTGTTATTTTCTTGTCAAAGCCGAACTTCTTATTATAACTATCCAACAAAGCTAGGATAAGACTGGGGATGTCCTCCTTCCGCTCTCTTAAAGGGGGAATAACAATCGGTATTACATTCAATCTATAATATAGGTCCTCCCTGAATTTCTTTTGTCTTATCATCTCCTCTAAATCCCGGTTGGTTGCAGCAATGATTCTTACATCCACATCAATAGGTTCTTTACCCCCTACAGGCATTATCTGCCTATCCTGTATAACACGAAGGAGTTTAACCTGCAAATCCAGCGGAAGATCCCCTATTTCATCTAAAAACAAAGTACCTGTATTAGCAAGTTCGATTAATCCAATCTTCCCCTCCCTACTGGCTCCCGTAAAAGATCCTTTTTTGTATCCAAACAGTTCGGATTCAAGTAGTTTTTCCGGTATTGCCCCACAATCTATTTTTATAAAGGGTTTGGTTGCCCTTGGACTGTTTTTATGAATAATCTCTGTTAGTAATCCCTTACCGACACCGGATTCGCCCTGTATTAATATAGTAGAATTTACTGATGCAACCCTGAGGGCCAGGTCAATTACCTTTTTCATTTTTACACTATTTGTTACCATACCTTTATTGTCCAACTGGCTTTTTCTGAGCAGCTCTAACTCTTCTTCGTATATATTTTTTGCATATTTGACTTCTCCTAGACTCTTTTTTAAATTGGTAACTTCAGTGACATCTTTGGCTATTACTATTGCCCTGAAAACTTTCCCATCCCTGAATATGGGGGTACCCGTAGCTAATATGTCTTTACCATTTACTTTTTGGACCCTAGCAATAGGGATTTTTTTCTCCAAACATTCAACAGCCACAGAATCTGAATAAATACCTTCCTCCACAAGCTCCCTCATATTCCTGCCAATAATATCTTCTGCTTTAATTCCATCAATTAATTCACAAACTTTGTTAAACCTTAATGTAACACCCGTCTCATCTGTAATCTGAATTCCAATACTGGCCACATCCATAACAGCATTGAGCTCACACTCAAATTCAGAATTTCTATCCTCCAGTTTGTTTATAATTCTAATCCATTCTTCATCAGATATGTTTTTGACTGCAACAGGTTCCATTTGTTAATTATAACCTCCTTTAGCATTTCAATAAAGGCTTACACAGAATTTCATGAATTTTTGTATCAAATATTTTATTTGCATGAGCCGGGGTTATAACAATAGATGTGTCCACCCCTTTATCTGTCCCGGCTATTGCAATAATTGGAACACCATATGGAATCAAACCCGCGTCTAAGGCCATGGCGGAAATTTCCACACATACTTTTACACCTTGGCCAAACATCCTTAACGTATTTGCTATAATTTCAACCGGATATGCCCCTCCGAATAATGTACTGATTCCCCTTTCCGCCCCGCTAAGAATATGTGTAGTCGTCAAAACTTTTATTCCACAGTTTTTTGCCCTGTTCAACATTTCTTTGTTAAAATGATTTTTCCCAGGTTTGCTATACCCATACGCTAAAGTAACCCAAACTCTGTTAATTTGTTCTTCGCCCGCTAACAGCATAGCAGATTCACCTGTGTTGGAGGCTATCACAATATTATTGATTTCCCTGGTTTTAGCAGCTTCAAGCGCAATATTCACAGTGCTAATACTATTTGTTGATCCCGTTTTGTTAAAATACACAGCTAATCCCTCCTAGAACTGATTATAACACATCGATCTACAACTTTTGTCAAGGTTTTAATGGATCATCCTACCTGTTTCTTCCGAACGAAATTGTTGCAAGAACATAGGGCCCTGGCCTGTCAATATCCATTTTAAGTAGAATTTAGTTAAATGGGATTATTTAAATTATGATTTCTTGTAACAACATATAACATAGGTTTAATAATGACAGCCCTTTTCGGTCATTAGAATTGTTCCCTCTATTCAATTTTACATATTTCCCGAGGCTTTGGATCCCATGAAGAGAAATTATCCAGAAACTTTGGATCCGTCTGAAATTACCTTTTTAGAAAGGTCCTAGATAAAAAACACAAATGTTTATATGGAACAATAATTTAAATCCATGCAGTTGTTAATCGCTCACCATTCTTAAAGCTTGAGGCCCTTTCTATAATTCTGACATATAGTAGGGGCCTCGCAGTCATTTCCATAAAATTTTTGCCTGTTCTTTAGTTTAAAACTGTCCTTCTAAAACATCAAGTGCATAAATATCGCTGCTATAGGAATTGCTATTATTGTTCTTTCCAAGAAACAAATAACCAATTCATGCAATTTTATAGGAAGCTTTGTGGCCATCATTACAACTATTGTTTCAGAGAAGAATATAATTTGTACCATGGAAACCGCAGCAACCATAAATCTAGCACCAATGCTAATTAATTCCACCTTATCTGCAATTAAGAGTACCGGTAAAAACATTTCCGCAATACCTATCGGAAATGATGGCGCTATTGCTGCCGCATCCGGTATTTTTAACAATTCAAGTAAGGGTATAAACAATTTTCCTATCCAGGTAAAAAAGGGTGTATACTCTGCCACTATTAATCCGGTTATACCAATAACAGTTAACAGTGACAGTACTTTGGGAAATACCAAATATCCGTCTATCAAACTTGCTTTAATTTCTTTATTTAAATCATTTGCCAGGTACGCTTTTTTAATAGCCCTGTCTGCACCCCTTTTCAGTAATCCTCCTTTTCCCTTGCTCTGTTTTTTAACAGCCTTCAGATCCTGTTCCCTTCCATCAAAATAAACATCAGGTTTTCTTGATAAAGGCGGAATTCTGCACATAACCGCACTTACCATAAAAGCCATAAACAAAGATATAAAATAAACCTGTAAAAAATATTCGGAAAGTCCCGCCGCTTTTATTACCATATAGCCAAATCCAACGCTTACAGCACTAAACCCTGTGGCTATTATAGTAGCTTCTTTTTTTGTATATACGTTGTTTTTATAAAGTTTACTGGTAATAAGAACAGCCACGGATGAGGAACTGACAAACGATGCCAGTGCATCAACAGCGCTGCATCCCGGAACTTTAAATACCGGTCTCATAAAAGGTTCCAATAATGCACCCGCAAAGTCAATTGCGCCATAGTTTAATAAAAACGGCATAAAAAACGCACCAACAGGAATTATCCAAGCTACAGCAAGCACTATAGCCGGTACAACAGTCCCACCGGTTGCTGAACTGACAAGCCATTCCGGCGCAGTAAAGCCCGCAACTGTTGCATTCAGGGAATACATTACAATAAATATTCCCCCGACTAAATATAAAAAAGGATGTATAACCGAATCCCCGCTGTAATATTCCCATAAAGTACTTTCTTTTCTTGCAAAAAATTTACCATATATTGATAGTATGCCGTTACAAACTATTACAATCGCAACGGCCCATAACCCTACATTACCCAATACATCCTTAATAAAATTGTATATAATCCCAAATATTACATCTGAATTATCCCCGATAGTAACAGGAA
>JAAZJW010000177.1 GCA_012800145.1 Clostridiales bacterium
CCTCTATTTTTCTGATAGCATCAGAATGTCCCTGGCTTATTCCTTCCCCCCAAAAAGTATAATTTTGGCCCTTTGGTAAAACCGATAGTCCCAGGAGCCTGTTAAGGGAAAAAAGCCCCGGGTCCCAACCCACAGAGATAAGACCTAATTTAGAGGATTTTTTCGCACTCCTGTCTATCTTTTCAAAATATTCGGGGATTCTTCCGTGGTTATCAAAACTGTCCACTGTGTTAAAATGGGATACCACCATGGGTCCTTGCTTGTCTAAATCCCTTGCAGAACCTCCACACAGCACCATTACATCAATTTTATTTTTAAAATCCAATATTTTTGATATATGTACCACATTTGATTTTGAATTTAATATATCAGGTTCTCTTCTCGTAAATACGGCAACAAGCTCCATATCGGGATTTCCGGGTATAGCCAGTTCAGTACCGCGGCCGAGATTTCCATACCCTACTATGCCAATTCTAATTTTTCTGTTCATAAAATACCTCCATAATATTCAAAATAAGGGCAGAAAACCCTTTGCTTTTTAATAACCCATAGGGTGTTTTTCATTTATTTTAAAATTCCCAGAGCTCCTTTTGCCCATTTGATAGAATTTAAATATTCCCTGGATAAAGCATCAGCACTTATATTTATTTTTTCCGAGAGATTTATAACTTTTGTCCAATTTCCCCTTTCATACGCAACTATTAATTTATGGATATCACCCAGGGCTCCTTCCTTATAAATCAGTGCATCCTTTATAGATTCCGGAATGGTAATACCCTCCAACGCTTCTTTCATGGTCATATCCAGTACGGCGTCCAATACACTGAACAGGCCCATCATAGATGCCTCGTGTCTCAAGTTTTTAAATTTGCTGTATACCGCTATTGCTTCTGCAAATTTTGTACGAATTAGGGAAATCCTTATTAATTCTTCGGGCTTGGTTCCACCCATATCCCGAATCATTAAAATGTTAATCCATCTCTCTATTGCCCACAATCCCATGAACACCAGCGCTCTTTTTATCGAATAGGTTAATTCATCTCCGGAACTAACACTGACTATTCGCATAAGACGGTATGCTAATTGGACATCATTTCTAATTATTTTAGCTAATTTTAGGTAGGAGGGTTCCTCCTTCTTCAATTCAGTAATCAGGCGAATATATTGAAATTTTGATGGAAATTTATTGCATACTTTCCCTGCGATACTGGGTTTGCTGAAAAAATATCCCTGGAACAGGTGGAAACCCATTTCCCTTGCCACCAAAAATTCTTCCTTTGTTTCAATCTTTTCCGCCAACAAAATTTTTCTTTGGGAAAGGGCCAGGTATACATCCGCTCTTATGGTTTCCAAGGGTGTAGCAATTAAATCAAATTTAATAATGTCTGCAAAGGGTATAAGAGGGTAATTTTCATATTTTTCTATAAAATCGTCAAGAGCAATTTTATATCCCTTATCTTTAAGGAATTTAATTCGTTCTATTAAATCTTGGTTAATTTCAACATCTTCGAGTATTTCGATAATGAGCTTGCTCGGCCCGATCAATTCTAAGGTGTTGGAATGGATAATCTTTTCGTCAAAGTTAATGAATGCCCATCTATCTTCTACTATATGTTTTACCCCTGATTCAAACAATCCCTCGATTACCGTCGCAGTTGCAACATGTGACGATATGCCGTCGAATTGCACTGAATCAGAACCTGAACGGTACAACAGCTCGTATCCGTAAATATCTAAATTTTTTTTAAAAATAGGTTGTCTCGCTATAAACATGTTTAATTCCCCTTATCCTCTAATACAGCCATTTACCATTATATCATCCGGAAATTATTTAAACAATAATCGATTATATGAGCTTTCAAACCGAATAGGAGCATCTGGGAAATTCAGTTACCGCTATATTCAGGATAATTTTAAGTAAAAATATTGACAATGCTTGGACATTTGTTATACTTAAGGTACTGTAGTAAATATATCATATCTATGAGATAATAGGAGGGTTATAAATGAAAATTGAGGGCGATGTTGTTGTTCTGGGCGGAGGACCAGGAGGTTATGTTGCCGCTATAGTGGCTGCAAAGAATGGATTAAACACGGTTCTCGTTGAGATGGACAATTTAGGTGGAACATGTCTTAACCGTGGCTGTATACCTACAAAAGCATTAGTACGTTCATCCGAAGTTTATGAATTAGTAAAGGATTCAGCAGACTTTGGAATTTTCAATGAATCACCATCTTTCGATTTCACAAAGATAATGGAAAGAAAAGATAACATAGTAAAAGAATTAGTTGCGGGAATCGAGTACTTAGTATCTAAAAACAAAATCACCTTATTAAGAGGTGTAGGAGATATTTTAGACAAAAACACAGTTGTTGTAAAAGAAGGAAAAGATGAAGGAGCCACCGTTAACGCTAAAAACATAATAATTGCCACAGGTTCCAAACCATTCATTCCACCGATAAAAGGAGCAAAAGAATCAAAAAATCTATACACAAGTGATGAAATGTTAAGTCTAAAAGAACTGCCTAAAGACATTGTTATTGTAGGCAGCGGTGTAATCGGAATGGAATTTGCATTTATTTGCAATGCTTTAGAGGTAGGCGTAACGGTAATAGGATCTTCAGATAATATTCTATCTAATATGGATGGCGATATTATAAAAGAAATCACCAGAATATCTAAGAGAAAGAAAATAAAACTTGTTACAGGTGCAAGGGTTGAGGAAATTACAGATACAGATGACGGTAAGGTTGTTGTAGGTTACCAAAGAAAAGGTAAACAGGAAACCGTAACCGCAGATAAGGTTTTAATGGCAACAGGAAGGTCTCCAAATTTCAGTGATATTGATTTAGAAAAACTAGGTCTTGAACTAAGTGATAGAAGAGGAATCAAGGTTAACAGCAGACTTCAAACAACCGTAGACAATATATATGCTATCGGGGACGTAACAAACATAAACCAATTGGCTCATGTTGCTTCCTATCAGGGAGTAGTTGCTGTTGAAAATATAGTCGGTAATGATGTAGAAGCAGATTACTCTATCGTACCCGGCGCTATATTTACAACTCCTGAAATTGCATCCGTAGGTCCTACAGAAGAAGCGGCAAAAGAACAAGGTTTAGATATAAGCACAGGCAAATTCCTATTTGCTTCCAATGGTAAGGCCCTCACATATGGAGAGAGAAGGGGATTAGTAAAGGTAATCGCTGATAAATCTACAGGAGTATTATTGGGTGGACATATCATTGGACCTCATGCATCAGACCTTATTCATGAAATTACAGTTGCTATCAAGAACAAGTTAACCGCGGATCAAATAGCGGATACTATACATGCACATCCTACTACAGCAGAAACTGTTCTGGAAGCTACAATGGCAACCACACCAAAAGGCGCAATACACTCAGCATAGTACAATATAAATTTTGATATAATTTAAGATTTTGATTATTATAAAAATATTGGAAAGGGAATTTTCCCTTTCTAATATTTTTTTGTTGAACATAAAAGCCGGTTAGCATAGTCAGTGTTATCCCCGGACAGCACTATAATCATACATTGCTGTCAATCACACATTGATTGACAGTAGGCAAGTGTACTTATATAATTATATACGCAGAGACACATTCTATTGATGTATCGATACATAAATTTAATATTTTAGGGGGTGACATATATGACGAGTTTTAAATATATTTATGGGCCTGTTCCCTCAAGAAGGATGGGACTTTCTGTCGGTATCAGCCCCATAGCTGAAGGCCATTGCAATTATTCCTGCGTATATTGCCAGTTAGGAAGAACGAGAAACATGACGAATAAAAGGAAAAAGTATTTTGATTACAAGGAAATAGTCGAGGAATTCAAATTATATTTAGGTAAAAAAATTAAATTCGATGTAGCCACAATAGTAGGGGATGGTGAACCCTTATTGTATGCTGATCTGGGCGTTCTAATCGATGAGTTGAAACTATTGATAGATAAACCTGTAGCGGTTATTACTAACGGATCTTTATTATATGACAGTGCGGTAAGGGATGATCTAAAAAATGCTGATATAATCCTTCCCTCCCTGGATGCGACTAATGAAAAAATGTTTAAGGAGATCAACAGGCCTCATGGGAGCATAAAGTTTGATGATGTTATCAAAGGGCTGCAGGATTTTTCCAAAGAATATGAAGGGCAATTATGGATTGAAACAATGATAGTTGAAGGCATAAACGATAATAGGGAATTCTTTTTGGATTTAAAAAAGCTATTAGGTACAATAAATTATCATAAATTGTACATCAATTCCCCTGTGAGGCCCCCGGCTGAAACATTTGTAAAACAGGTATCAAAAGATGTTATAGAAGAAGCTGTTTCAATATTAGGGGGTATTTCCATAGATAAACTTGTTTCCGAAGGTTTTTATAGTGAAGTTGAGGACGACTATGAGGCTGTTCTGAGCATTATCAGAAGGCATCCCATGAATCAATTCGAAATAAAGTCCTTTGTAGAGCAGAGAAACAGGTCTAATATTAAAGATTTTTTTGAAAGACTGGATAATGATGACAACATAGAAATAATAGATTATAAGGGATATTATACCTACAGACTAAAATAAAAAGTCAGAAAATACGATCGGTGTTGGGCACCCTGTTATTAAATTATTGCCCGACACCGATTATTTTTGTCCGGAATTCGGAGGTGCAATAACTTGATAACTCAGTGCCCGACGCTGCTTGTGCAATAATTTATGTATAATTTACAAGGGAATTCACAAAATACCTTATATGCAGGTATTTTTTGTGTGTAAGGAGTGATTTCAATTAAGGGAGTAATAATGTCAGGGGGAATAGGTACCAGACTTAGACCGCTAACTTGTCATTTGCCTAAGCCGATGGTGCCTATTTTCAATAAACCGGTAATGGAATATGGTATAGATCTTTTAAAAAAATATGGAGTTAATGATATTGCGGTTACATTATGCTACTTACCCGAAATAATAATGGATTATTTCGGAGATGGTTCCAAATTCGGTGTTAATATGAATTATTATATTGAAGATAAACCCTTGGGCACGGGGGGCAGTGTAAAAAATGCACATGAATTTTTCGATGGTACCTTCATCGTGATAAGCGGGGATGCTTTTACAAATATAGATTTGAAAAAAGCTTATAATTTCCATAGGGAAAAGGATTCCAAGGCTACCTTGGTATTGAGCAGGGAACCGGTGCCTTTAGAATATGGGGTGGTTGTTACAGATAATAAGGGAATGATAATAAGATTCCTGGAAAAACCCAGCTGGGGGGAAGTCTTTAGCGATACCATCAACACCGGTATATATATACTGGAACCGGAAGTGTTGGATTACTACGAACAGGGGGAGAATTTTGATTTTAGTAAGGACTTGTTTCCGAAACTCCTTCGGGACAGTGTACCCATGTACGGATATATAACTGAAGAATATTGGTGCGATGTAGGGGATTTAAATACATACATAGAAACCCATGCTGATATATTGTCTGATGAAAAAAAACATTATCTATTGGGAAAAGAACAGGGTAAAGGTACTTGGATAGGGGAAGGGACTATTTTAGAAAAGGGAGTTAAAATACATCCTCCAATTCATATAGGTAAGAATTCTCTAATAAAAGAGGACGCAGTAATAGGTCCTTATACAGCCATAGGAAACAATTGCACGATAGGAGAAGGTGCTTCCATAAAAAGAAGTATCATATGGGATGGCGTAAATATATCTAAAAATTGTGAAATCAGAAAATCTACTATATGCAACAATGTATATGTAGGCCAGCGAAGTAGAATATTTGAGGGAGCAGTGATAGGCTCTTGTTCTAAAATATTCAGAGATAGCACAATAAAACCCAACGTTAAAATATGGCCCTACAAGATAATAGACGAAAAAATGACAGTTAGAAATAATTTAATATGGGAAAAGAAAATGTCCAGAAAATTATTTGGGGATAGAAACATTTCAGGGGTATTTAATGAGAGCATAACCCCGGAGGTAGCTACCGGTTTGGGTACTGCTTTTGCTACTGTTATGGATGGGAAAGGGACCTTTCTTATAAGCAGTGATGAACACAACCTGTCAAAATCTATAAAAAATTCTATTATTTCGGGCATGCTTTCAACCGGGGCCCAGGTTATAGATATTAAAAACAGCACTATACCCATATGCAGGTTTGGAGTAAGGCATTTTAAAACAGATGGTGGGATCCATGTAAGGAAAGACAATTCTTATGAAAACATGGTTTACATAGAATTTATTGATAAAGACGGAGCAAACATTGACAAAAATAGATCAAAAAAAATTGAAAACTGTTTAGCTATAGAAAGTTTTAAAAGATGTTCAGGCATAGCAATTGAGGATGTGGTGAATATATATAATTTTTCCGCAATTTATTTAAAAAACGGGAGGAACCAACTGGGTAGCATGGACAAAATTAAAAATCGAAAGCCCGGATTAATTATATCTTCTCCATCACGGAATTTATGTGATTTAGCGGAAAAATATTTAAGGGATATAGGATGCCAAGTTAAGGCAATCAGATATAATAACGAATTAAAAATAGAGGATATTCGAAATATGGTGTCGGAGGAACAGGAAGATCTAGGTTTGTTGTATGACGAAAATGGGGAAAAGGTAGCATTAACAGACGGGACAAATATTGTTCAGGATGAAAAGTACTACTTGCTATCTTTACTGATAGGCCTCAGAAGTGGAGAGATGGAAAACGCTGTAATTCCATACAATTATCCCAGGGTTATGGAAAGGCTGGTTGAGGAACATAAGGGGCATGTAATTTATAGTAAATCCAATGTGTCCTATGTTATTCAAATGATAATGAAAGAAAAAGCCGATTTCCAATACATATTGAATTTTGACAGTATTTGGGCTACAGGAAGGATAATAGACTATCTTGTGGGAAATAATACCACATTAGATAGGATTATGGGGGAATTACCGGAGTATTTTTATTTAAAAAAGGAAGTTCCGTGTAAATGGAACGATAAGGGAAGTATCATACGAAGGCTGACAGAGGATAGTGGAGAAGGTACTGAGCTTAAGGAAGGTGTAAGGTTTATAGACGATAAAGGATGGGCCTTGATTATTCCCGACGAGGAAAGGCCTGTATTTAATTTATACACAGAAGGCTATAATGAAGAATATGCGGAGGAATTATGGACCAAATATGATGAAAAAATTAAAAAAATGATGAAAGATTGATTTGGAAGCATATAGGTTAAAGGAGTGGGGTTCAATATGTGGGCGAGAGTTAAAGACGGTATGCTAGATCATGGAGCGGAAACAGGCATGCTATATAGAACAGACAAAAAAGCTAATGTAAAAGGCTTCCTTCTAAATAGATTGGATGAAAGTTTTAAAGATATAGAAAATGCTTATTTAAAATTTAATGAAGACCTAGCTATAGGTAAATCTTTGCCTCAGGGGACAGAATGGATCCTGGATAATTTTTATTTAATCGAGCTAATTTATAAGGAACTTAAAATTGATCTGAAAAAAGAAGAGAACATTGTATTGAATGTAATAGAAACGCATCCTTTGAGAGGTTACCCCAGGGTATATGCCCTGGCACTGGAATTGATACATCACTCTGTAGGAAACATTTCTGAAGAGGTCCTGATAGAGTTTGTAAATGATTTTCAAAAGGAGGAAATATTGACCCTGGAGGAAATAGCGAGATTCTATACTGTTCTTACCCTGGGTTTGATGGAATATATCAGAAATATTGTATCAAACCTTATCAAGGTAAGTGGTGATTGGGAAGAAATAGACAAAATCGATCTATCCATGGAGAAAAATCTTGAGGAAATTATAGAAAATGTACATATTATGGATTCCACAAAGGTAGAAAGGCTGATTCGGAGGATAAGGGAAGACGAATGTGAATTCCAGTTGATACTGGAAACAATCGATAAAAGATTGAATTATGTACATAAAAATATAAAGGAGATACTGGAGAAGGAATACATGGTTCAATCTAAATATAAGGTGTCTTTGGGCTATGGAATAAATTCCATAAGGAATACCTCTTCCCTCAATTGGGAAAGGGTTTTTAAATCTATTTCCTTTGTAGAAAGAGTGTTTGAGGAAGACCCCCTGGAGGTATATGAAAATATGGAGAGCCGTGCAAAAAATCACTACAGACATGAAACTCAAAAGTTGGCCGAAAAGTTTAAGGTGCAGGAAATTTTCATATCCAAGAAGGTTTTGGAATTTGCCGGAGAGGAATGGGACAAGGGTAGCAGGGATAAAAAGGCCCATATAGGATATTATCTGGTAGATCGAGGAAAAGATAAGCTATTCAGCTATTTTGGTTATAGCAACAAGGATACCGGTGTTTATTTGGGGAAATATAGTTATTATTATCTCCCTATCATTTTGTTGTCCATTCTTTTAGCATACCTTTTTGGCAGATATGCTTTTAACAGGGGAAATTTATATTGGGGCATACTAATATTTATTGTAACATTTGTCCCTTTTATGACCATCTCGATAAATATATTGAACCATATATATTTTAAAAAATTTAAGCCGAGAGCACTACCGAAAATTGATTATAAACAGGATATACCCAAGGAATACAGCACTTTTGTTGTTGTTCCCACCCTTTTGCCTGATGAAGAAAGGGTGGAGGAATTAGCGAAAAGTTTAGAAATTCATTATTTGTCCAATCGGGGGGAAAATATTTATTTTGGGTTAATAGGAGATTTTAAGGATGCAGACCGAGAAACTACGGAAAATGATGAAAAAATAGTAAACAGGGGGCTGGAGGTTATAAACGAATTAAATAAAAAATATAGCAGAGAAGGGGATATTTTTTATTTTTTTCATAGGAAGAGGGTATACTCCG